>VBHP01000026.1 GCA_005881435.1 Chloroflexota bacterium
TGTACCGCCGCTACGTCGACGACGTGTACCGCTACCTCGTGGTGAAGAGTGGCCTCCAGGAAGCGGAGGATCTCGTGGCCGAGACGTTCCTGTCCGCGTTTAAGGCGGCGGGCTCGTACCGCGGCAGCGGAGCGGTAAAGGCGTGGCTGGTCGGCATCGCACGGCGCAAGGCCGTCGATGCCTACCGCGCGCGACGTCCGTCTGTGCCGCTTGAGGCGGCGGGCAGAGTCGCTGACCCGGTCGCTGTCGAGGACATCGCGGTGCAGCGCGCTGAGCTTGCGCGCGTCGCGGCCGCGCTGGGCCGGATCGGTCCCGACCGCGCGGAGGCCATCCGCTTGCGCTATTTCGCCGGACTCGATTGCGACGAGATCGCGCCGCTGCTGCATCGGAGCGAGGCCGCCGTAAAGATGCTGGTCCACCGTGGACTGCGCGAGGTGCGAGCCGAGCTCGAGGAGAAGGACTGATGAACGAGGACACACCCACCGCGGAGCTGTTGACTCGAGTCGCCTCGGAGACGCGCGCGACGCCGGGGGCGCTGGCGTCGCTCGATCGCGCGGTCGCGTCGGCGCGGACGCGGCGTGTCCGCACATTTCCCCGTCTGATGGTGCCGCGCGCGCTGCCTCTCATCGCAGCGGCGGTCGTTGTCGCCGTACTCGTCGCCTCGGCGCTGCTTCCGGCGCGCGTGAACGCCGCAGACATCCTGGCGCGGGCCGAGCATGCGGCAGTGAACGGGACCGCGGCCCTCGCGAGCTATCGCGGCACGATCAAGGGCGAAAACTGGATGAGCGAGCAGGGCAAGCGCGCGGCGCAGCCGTCGACCTTCACGCAGGACGTCTCGTTCGCCGCACCGAACAAGCTGCGCCTTGACGTGACCGCAACGGCGCCGAACGGTGCGGGTGGCAAGCAACTCCTCGTGACCGACGGCATGGTCGGCTGGATCTACGCCTCGGACGCGAAGGTGGTGCAGCAGGTGCCACCGCAATTCGTCTTGCAGAACGGACCCTTTGCCGCGGGCACGCTCGGGGGCGCGATCGAGTCGTTCTCGCAGGCGTTCGATGCGACGCAGCTGCCCGACGACACCATCGCCGGTCGAGCGGCGTACGTCCTGAACCTCGTGCCAAAGCCGGGCAATCCGCTGAGTGGTCAGTTCGGGACGGTGCGCTTTTGGATCGATCAGCAGACGCTGCTGCAGCTCGCCGCGGAGCTGAGCGATCCCTCGGGCGCGGCCTTGATGCGCTGGCGCTTCGAGACCATCGCGTTGAACGTCGACGTTACGCCCGACACGTTCGCCTTCACCCCGCCCGCGGACGCACACATGGGCATGATCGTGCCGCCGCAGGCGATGCCGTCCGATCGCGATCAGGTCTGGGCGATGCTCGCGCGCGCCGTGCCGTTCCAGCTGTTCAAGCCGCTCGTGACGATCGAAGGGCTCGAGGCAGTCGGTCCAGCGAAGGCAGACAACGGCGCGGTGCTGTTGCCGTTCCGCGTGCCGAACGGACCGGCGATCGTGCTGCTGGCGCAGGGTCCGGCGAGCGCGTTCCCGCAGACCGGCGACGGAACGGCGATCTCGCTTGGCGAGGGGCAGGCGACGTATCGCGTCGCGGACGGCACGCAGACGCTCGACTTCGATCGCGCCGGCACGCACGTGCACATCCAGGCGCCACAGCCGTTGCCGAAGGAGGCGCTTCTCGCGCTCGCGGTGTCTCTGGTGGCCGTGCCGAAGCAGTAGCGCGAGCGACGGGCGAAATCGAGGATGACGCTCGCCGCGAGGGCCGACAGCTTGAGTTAGTCTACTGGTTAGTCTACTCTTCAAGAGATGCGCGCAGTCAACATTCACGAAGCGAAGACTCATCTGTCTCGTCTCATTGAGCGGGTCTTGCGCGGAGAAGAGATCACGCTCGCCAAAGCGGGTCGCCCGGTTGCGAAAATCGTGCCGCTCCGGCCGCGCACCGACCGTCGGGTCCCTGGAACAGCGCGGGGCAAGATTGACGTCTCGGCCGATTTCGACGCACCGTTGCCAAAGGAGTTCGCCAAGCATTTCGAGTGAGGCTGCTGCTCGACACCCACGCCTTCCTGTGGTGGATCACAGACAGCGACGAACTCTCGCGACGCGCGCGCCGGCTTATCGCTGACGGCCGGAACGAGATCTTTTTCAGTGTCGTCAGCGCCTGGGAGATCGCAATCAAATCAAAGCTGGGGCGTGTCACGCTTCGTGAGGACGTCGATCGGTATATCCCCGAGCAGCTTCAGCAGAACGCGTTCGACGTATTGCCTGTGCAGCTACATCACGCGCTTCGTGTGGCGGCGCTGCCCGACCTTCATCGCGATCCGTTCGACCGTCTTCTTATCGCGCAGGCACTGAGTGAGGAGTTGGCACTCGTTAGTCGAGACGCGCGCCTGAGCGACTACAAGATCCGTGTGCTGTGGTGATTGCCATCGCTAAGACGAAGACCGCCACGCTCCGGCGCGAAGGGTAGCGGCCCAGCATGAAGAAAACTCATGACAACTGGTCATCTCGCGCGGATCGTCGGTCCTGACCCGCGCAAAACATGGGGGAGGCACAAGCACTTGAGAGCCGCAATACGCGCGCATCCAATTACGGCGTTCCTCGTACTCCTGTTCGCCGGCACATGGCTGCTTTTCGTTCCAGCGCTGCTGGGACAGTCCGGCCTCGGGGTGTTCGGCTACGACTTCCCGCGCGAGCCGGGTCTGTTGCTCGCTGTCTTCGCGATCATGGGGGCCGGACCGATCTTGATCACTGGGATCGCCGAAGGACGCGACGCGGCGAAACAGCTCGCGAGCCGCATCATCAATCTGCGGGCCGGGCCGCAGTGGTATCTCCTCGCGATCGTCGGCGTCCCGGCGATCATGCTGGTCGTCGCCGTGATCCTGCACGGCGCCGCCGCGTTCACGCCATTTGCGGAGAGCTGGGCCCAGCTACCGGGCAACTACCTGCTCCCGCTCATCATCGCCGCGGTCTTGGTCAACATCTGCGAAGAGATGGCCTGGATGGCATTCCTGACCGACCGCTGGCAGCAGCGATTCGGTCCGCTTCGGGCGAGCCTGGGTGTGGCGCCGCTCTTCGGCCTGCTGCACCTGCCACTCTTCTTCATCGTCGGAGGGCTGGCCGACGGAAGGCTCGCGCTCTCGGAATTTCCGCAGTACGTGGTCCTACTGCTCGTCGTCGCGACGGTACCGGTGCGGATCCTGGTCACCTGGGTCTACAACGCCACCGGCAAGAGCCTGCCGCTAACGGCGATCTTCCATCAGTCGATCGACCTGACCGCGGGCGCATTCATGCTCACGACGTTCTATCCCGGGATCAACGGCTTGCTGCTGTACGGCGGTCTCGCAGTTGCGGCGGTGATCGTCACCATCGCGACCAGAGGCAGACTCGGATTGCCTGAGGCGCATCCGGTCATTGCGCCGCTGGTGGCGAGTCCCGTAGCGGTCTAACTTGCGAGGCGCGACGGGCGGTGCGCCGTCCGTCGCGCCGAAACTGTCGGCACCGAGGCGTGCCTAGCGCCGGCGACGCCGTCGGATCGGCTCCGGCTCCTCGAGCTCCTGCTCGACCTCCTCCTCGATCTCGCGGGAGGCGATGAAACCGCCGAGCCAGGCCGCGAACGCGGCGCCCAGGAGGCACGCGACGGAGACGAACAGCGGCACCGGCGGCACGACCTGGTCCTGCAGGCTCCCCTGGCGGAGGAACAGGTCCGCGATCTCGAGAACGATGACCACCGCGAGGAGTCCGGTGTAGCCCCAGGAGTAGCGGCGGAGCTCCTCCTCGAGATCGAGCGTCTCCGCAAGCGCGGCGAGGACGGCGAGCACGGTCGCGATCAGCGCGGCGAAGAGGATCGCGTACGCGCCGACATTCGTGCCGGTGGTGTCGCGCGCGGCACCAGCCCAGGCAAGCAGGTCCAGGATCAGGGACGTAACAAGGAACGAGAACGCCATCACCGCCGCGGATTCGTGCAGCGGCACACCGAGCGGACGGCGTTGCAGAAGTTGCTTCATGCGCTGATGAGTCTAAGAGAGATAACGCGGCGCGGCCTCGTCGAGCTCGTTCGCCGGGATCAGGAACCACGTGAACAGCGCCGCGAGGATGGTGAAGCCGATCGCGGCGAGGAGCGCAGCCTCGAGCGACCGCGGTACGACCGCGCCGGCCAGCGCCGATCCGAGCGGGAACCCGCTGAAATTGAGCGCCATCGATACCGCGAAGGCGCGGCCGAGCCAGTCCGGATGCGTGCGCCGCTGGCGAAGGGTGAAGAGAACGATGTCGAAGGGACCGTTGGCGATGCCGGCGACGGCCATGGCGAATCCGGCCGCGACGCGGTGCGGCGCGAGCAGCACCAATAGATAGGACAGCGCCGTACCGGCCATCGCCGCGACCATGAGCTGGCGCTCCCGTCCCGCGGTCGAGATCCGTCCGAAGAACAGCACGGAGAGGAATCCCGCGGCGCCATACAGCGCGAAGAGCACTCCGACATCGGCGGCGCTGCCCTGCAGATGCTGGATCACGAGTACCGGCAGCGCGATGAAGAAGAGGCCCCACCCGACGGCATTGGTCGAGACCGAGACCGCAAGCGCGCGGAGGGTGCGGTTGCGCGCGACGTAGCGCACGCCGGCCCACGCTTCCGACAGCAGCGGCCCGCTCGCGCCCGCCGGCCCGGGATCGCGCAGCCCGATGGTCACGATCGCGGCCAGGAGGAATACGGCCGCGGTGACGAAGAGCGCGGCCTCGGCGCCCAGCGCCGCGACGATTCCACCGGCCAGCGCCGGACCGACCACCTGCGCGACGACGTAGCCATTGCTGTCGATGGCGTTAGCGCGTTCCCACATCGGCTTCGGCACGATGAGCGGAAAGAGCGTGCGCACGCCGACGCGCGAGAGGATGCCGGTGATGCTCGCGATCGTCACGAGCAGCAGCAACATCGGCACCGGCAGCCGATCGTTGAGCGCGAGCGCGCCGATCGCCGCCATGACGCCGCCCGCGACGAGGTAGTCGAGGATCATCAGCCGCGTTCGGCCGTGGCGGTCGAGGAGCGCGCCGGCGAGCGGGCTCAGCAACAGGCCGGGCGTGACCTCGAGGAACACCACGGCGCCGGCAACCGCGGCGGATTGGTATCGCTGCAACGCGAAGAGCACCAGGATGAGCGCGAGCATCTCGGTCGCGGTGCGGGCCAGGATCATGCTCGCGACCAGGCGAGGGAAGCCGCCGATACGGAAGAGCGCGCCGTAGCTCGGAGCGAGCTCGATTTGCCGCGTCATGGAGCACACGACGGTAGCGGACCGCCAGAGGGCGGTTCAGCTGCCGGGCGGGATGTTCTGATTCAGGCGAAAGAGGTTCGTCGGGTCGTAGCGACGCTTGATCGCGACGAGCCGGTCCCAGGTCCGGCCGGGATACGCGGCGCGCACGCGGGCCGGGCCCTCGTTGGTGAGGAAGTTCACGTACGCGCCGCTGTCGCCCTGCCGCAGCGCGGCCGCGCAGGCGTCGACCCAGGCCTCGTGCGCGGTCGCATCGTCAGTGCTCGGGTCGTACAACGCCGCGACGTTGACCATGATCCGGCTGTCGCGATGCGCGTACGCGGTCGCGTCGGCCGGGACGCGCGCGATGGCGCCGCCGAGGACGCGTAGCTGCGCCACCGCGAGCTGCGCCTTCGAGTTGCGCATGTGTTCTTCGATGCGCTCGATGATCGTGCGCGCGGCGTCGCGGTCGATGCGCTCGACGAACATGGTGCGGACGGGGCCGACGGGGTGATACGACTCGTCCTCGGGCGGATACATCTCCGCGTACGACATCGGCTTGACCATATCCACGATCGGCGTCGCGAGCGCGCGGAACGGCGCCATCTCGCGCTTCCCCGCCTCGGCGTCCCCGGCGTAGCACATCAGCGCCAGGATCCCGAGCTTGCCGTGGAACTCGGCCGGCACGAACGGCATCGGCGGCGCGATCATCACGTTCGCGATCGCGGACAGCTCCTCGGGCGCGGCTTCGGCCGCGGCGATGAAGCCAACGATCGTTTCGATCGTCGCCGGAAGGAGCAACATGCCGCCGACGATCTGCGGCATTTCATGCAAGCGATACCGGAAGCGCGTGGCGACGCCGAAATTGCCGCCGCCGCCGCGGATGGCCCAGAAGAGATCCGGATGCGACGTCGCGTCGGCGCGCAGCAGCTGGCCGTCGGCGGTGACGATGTCCGCGGCGAGCAGACTGTCGATGGTCAGCCCGAACTTGCGGCCGAGATAGCCGACGCCGCCGCCGAGGGTGATACCGCCGATGCCGACGGAGCCGGTGTCGCCGAAGCCGATCGCGAGGCCGTGCGCGCCGAGGGCGGTGGTGAGCTCGGCCGCGGTGAGTCCGGTCTCGGCCCATGCGATGCGGTGCTCGACGTCGATGTCCAGTCGCTTCATCGCCGAGAGATCGAGGACGATCCCGCCCTCGGTGGTGCTGTGACCGGCGGCGCTGTGGCCGCCGCTGCGCACCGCGAGCTCGAGGCCGCGACCGCGCGCGAAGCGGATGATCCGCCCGACGTCGGCCGCGTTCGCGGGTCGGACGATGGCGGCGGGGTGGCGATCGAGACCGCCGTAGAACAGCCGGCGCGCGGTGTCGTACTCCGCATCGCCGGGCGCGATGACGCGAAGCGATTGTTCGGCCAGGAGCGTGGCGATCGAGTTCGCGCGCTCGGTGCTGGGGCGGCTCATGCCGGAGAGACGGATGGCGGCGTGAAAACTCATCGCCGCGGTCGCCGATACCATGACGTGGTGAGCGATATCGCCGTCGATCGCGGTTCCGACCTCGGCACGCAGTTGGAGACGCGTCGGGTCGAGCTGACGGCGTACTGCTACCGCATGCTCGGCTCGGCGTTCGAGGCAGAAGATGCCGTGCAGGAGACCTTTGTCCGCGCCTGGCGCGGGTTCGACGCGTTCGAGGGTCGCTCGTCGTTCCGCTCCTGGCTGTACCGCATCGCCACGAACGTGTGCCTGGACATGAAGGGGGCGAGCCAGCGCCGCGCGCGGCCGATGGATCTCGGGCCGGCGCGGAGCGCGGACGCGCCGCTCGGCACGCCGCTCGAGGAGACGATGTGGATCGAGCCGAGTGTCGGCCACGAGCGATCCGGTCGAGGCCGCGATCGCCAAGGAATCGGTGCGCCTGGCCTTCGTCGCCGCGCTGCAGCACCTTCCGGCGAAGCAGCGCGCGGTCCTCATCCTGCGCGAGGTGTTGCGCTGGCAGGCCGACGAGGTCGCCGAACTCCTCGGCACGAGCGTCGCCGCGGTGAACAGCGCGCTGCAACGGGCGCGGGCCACGCTCGCATCGAAGGACGTCAGCGCCGCCGCACGCCCAGCGGAGCTGGACGAGCAGCAGCGCGCGCTCCTGGCTCGGTATGTGAAGGCGTTCGAGCAGTACGACATGGATGCGTTGACGTCGGTGCTGCACGAGGACGCGACCTGGAATATGCCGCCGTACGCGTTGTGGCTGCAGACACACGAGGATGTCCGCAAGTGGTGCCTCGGCCCCGGCATCGGCTGTCAGGGCTCGCGCCTGATCCCGGTCATGGCCAACGGCTCGCCGGCGTTCGGTCAGTACAAGCCGGATCCGAACGGCGGGCTCGCGCCGTGGTCGCTGCAGGTGCTGGAGATCTCCGGCGACAAGCTCAGCGGGATCACGTTCTTCCTCGAAACAGCGCGGCTGTTCCCGCTGTTCGGTCTACCCGCCCACCTCGACCACTAGCCGGCGCACGACGTCGGCGAGCGCGGCCAGATCGAGAAGCTCGCGCAGCGCGGGCGGCGCGTGACGCACACGCACCGCACGTCCCTGCCGCCGCGCCGTCAGCGCAAGGCGGGCGAGAGCGTCGACAGTCGCGAGATCAGCGTGGCTCAGTGCGCCCGCGTCGCAGACGACTTCACGCGCGCTGACCGCGACGACCATCTCGACGCCCTCGTCTCATCCGGATTCAGATCACCGGCCTTTGGCCGAGACCTCCTCGCGCTGGGCGTACGCGTCCTGCAGTTTCTTGATGTCGAGCTTGCCCATCTTGAGCATGGCCTCGATGGTCTTTTGCGAGTTGCCGTGCTGCGGATCGCTGATCATCTGGCCCAACGCCGAGGGCACGATCTGCCACGACAGGCCCCAGCGATCCTTCAGCCAGCCGCAGGGTCCCGGCTCGCCGCCGCCGGCGGTGAGCTTGTCCCAGAGGTAGTCGATCTCCTGCTGCGTCTCGCAGTTCACGAACATCGAGAAGCCCTCGCTGAAGCTGAAGGTCGGCCCGCCGGCCATGAAAGGCTGCCCATCGAGCTCGAAACGCGCGTGCAACACCTTGCCCTTGGCGATCGGGCCCTCCGTATCGCTCTTCATGATGCTGACGATCCGCGAGTTCGGGATCACCGAGGTGTAGAGCTTGATCGCCTCCTCGGCTCCGTCCTTGAACGTGATGAACGGCGTGACCTTGCGCGCCGTCTCGTTTTCCGTCCGCGTGCCCTTGTTCGGGCTGGTGTCGACTCGTGCCATCTCTGTCCTCCTTTGTTGTTGCCGCCCAGGCGTATCCGGCGACGGTGCCTTCTGTCGTCTATTTGACGGTTGCCGCGCCTTGAACTCATCGGCCCCGGCGATGACTACGCCGGAGCGCCCCCGTCTGAAGGGTATTACCGAAAGGAGCACCCCGATGACGACAGTGGAACCCCGACGCGCCGGGCGCCGCGAATGGATCGGCCTCGCCGTGCTCGCCCTGGCTTGCTTGCTCTACGTAATGGATCTGACGGTGCTGCACCTCGCGGTGCCGGCGATCAGCAAGGCGCTGCATCCGACGAGCGCGCAGCTGCTCTGGATCATCGACATCTACGGCTTCATGGTCGCGGGCTGTCTGGTGACGATGGGGACGCTCGGCGACCGCCTCGGCCGCCGTAAGGTCTTGTTGATCGGCGCGGCCGCGTTCGGCCTGGTCTCGATCGCGGCGGCGTTCTCCACCAGCGCGGAGATGCTCATCGCCAGCCGCGCTCTGCTCGGGATCGCCGGCGCCACGCTCGCGCCATCGACGCTGTCGCTGATCTTCGCCATGTTCGAGGATCCGAAGCAGCGCACGGCGGCGATCGGCGTGTGGATCAGCTCGTTCTCGGCCGGGAGCGCGATCGGTCCGGTGCTCGGCGGCGTGTTGCTGGAGCACTTCTGGTGGGGCTCGGTGTTTCTGCTCGCGCTGCCGGTCACGGTCGCGCTGCTCGTGCTCGGACCGATCGTGCTGCCGGAGTACAAGGCGCCGAACGCCGCCCGCGTCGATCTCGCCAGCGTGGCCATGTCTTTGGTCGCGGTGCTCGGCGTGATCTTCGGGCTGAAGCAGATCGCGCAGGATGGCGTGGCGCCGCTGCCCGTCGCGGCGATCGCTGTCGGCCTCGTCGTCGGCGCGGTGTGGGCGCGGCGGCAGCTCAGCCTGGCGGACCCGATGATCGACCTGAGCCTCTTCCGCATCCCACAGTTCAGCGCGTCGCTGGTGGTGAACGTGCTCGCGATCTTCGTCGCGGTCGGCTACTTCCTCTTCGTCGCGCAGTACCTGCAGCTCGTGCTCGGCCTGTCGCCGCTCGCGGCCGGGGCGTGGTCGGTACCGTCCGCGATCGCCTTCATCGTCGGCTCGAATCTCGCGCCGCGCATCGTGCGACGGGTGCGGCCGGCCTATCTCATGGGCGCCGGTCTCGCGTTGGCTGCGGCCGGGTTGGCGGTGCTGACGCAGGTCGGCACGGTCGACGGGCTCGGTCTGGTGGTCGTGGTGAGTGCGTCGGTCGTGATCTCGCTCGGGCTCGCGCCCGTATTCGGCCTGACCACCGAGCTCATCGTCAGCGCCGCGCCGGCGGATCGTGCCGGCGCGGCGTCGGGCGTCTC
>VBHP01000039.1 GCA_005881435.1 Chloroflexota bacterium
AGCGGTGGTGGCGCGGACGGCGCGGAGGAGCTCGTCCGGCGGCGCATCCTTCAGGACGTAGGCCATGGCCCCACCCGAGAGGGCGAGGTCGCGCAGGGCCGGGTCCATGGTCAGGAAGACGACGCCGGTGTGGGGGAGCTCAGCCGCCAGCGTGCGCGACACGTCCAAACCAGACATGCCGGGCATGGAGTTGTCGAGGACGACGAGATCCGGCTTG
>VBHP01000040.1 GCA_005881435.1 Chloroflexota bacterium
GCGACCGCGTCCGCAGAGACCCTTCTGAGACTGACAGCAACTCAGAGCTCGGCTGGACCAATCACCGGAACGAGCCGTCGGACTACGCGGCGCAAGGCCGCGTCCAGGGTCACGAGACGACAGCCGAGAAGAAGCGCGAGCGCGACGTACTCAGCGTCGTATGTTTTCGCCCAGCCAAATTCGTCCGACAGGCGCCATGCTTCGAGTCCGAGCCGCGGATGCGTTCGCGACCCGATCGGCGCCCGTTCGAGACGCGCCACCGCCTCGCGCGCGATATCCGCATTGAGATCCCCGCGCCACATCCGCTCATGGAGCGACGAGCGCACCTCTGACCAGAGCAGTGGAGGCGCGACGAGATTCTCTCGCCGGTAGAAGGCGAACCCGTCCACGGCGAGGACCGCGTTGTGCGCTGCGCTCGCGTCGATGACGAGCATCAGCGACGTTCGCGAGACTCACGGATCCAGGCGACGACGTTCGGCATTGCCTCCCCCCAGAACGTCCGTCTGAGAGCCTTCGGCAGCGGCAGCATCTTCGGTTCATCCAGGAACGTGACGAGGTCAGCCTCGTCGATCACGTGCTGCGTACCGACCTTCCGCGACCGGAGCTTCCCGGATCGGATCCAGCGGCGTACGGTCTCTGGGTCCTTTCGCACGCGCTTCGCGGCTTCCGGCACGGTCAGCATGTAGCTGGATACTACTACATCCAGCGCGCAGTGCCGTCGACGTCAGCCGCCCGCCGGCGCCACCAATTCAGTACGAACGGGAGCATCGGCGCGACGAGGAGGAGACCGGCGACCTTCTCAGGCACGATCGTCACTACGTTGATGTTCGAGTTCTCGGTCTCGCCGTCGTACGTCACGGCCGCGTTGCAGTTCGTCGTGTCCGTGACGGCGACGTCGAACTCGAAGCGGTCTCCGGGGTTGAACGTCTCG
This sequence comes from Chloroflexota bacterium, assembly GCA_005881435.1. GTDB lineage: Bacteria > Chloroflexota > Limnocylindria > P2-11E > CF-107 > CF-107. Next base: position 932 of record VBHP01000040.1, read on the forward strand.
TTGATGCTCGCGGCGACCGTGTCGGTGTAGAGCGCGACGCCGGTGGACGGGCTGGAGACCGCTCGGGTCACGCTTCCAGCCGTCGTCGCTGCCTTGCCGCGGAGCGCAACGATGTTGGTGACGCCCACCGCGCTCGTGCTCACTGCCACGGCGGTCTTCGATACGGCGCCTGTCGCCAGCTGCAGCACGTCGTTCTGCTCGAGCGCGACGAACGTGGCACCCGCGTTCTTCGTGTCGCCACGCTCGTTCATGCCGCCCGGCGCGGTCCACGTGTCGTTCGCCGCTGTGACGAACGACGCGACGATCATCTCGTCGACGCCCGTCGTGGTGACGCTCGACGTGGTGTGCGTGCAGGGCGAGGGGCACGCCGGCGCCGCGGTCGCGACGTAGGCTTGGACGTCGACCGGCGTCGTCGTGTCGACATTCCGGTACGCGCTGATGATGCCGGAGGCGTTCTGCGTCGGCGTGAAGCTCCAGGCGTAGGGACCAGCCTCCGACGCACCCGCGGTCTTCCGGTACACGGCCATGCCGACGACCGTCGTGCTGTTCGTCGCGGTTCCGACGAGGGTCCAGCCGCTCGGGACGGTGATCGATGTCACGTTCGACCCGCCCGCGTACGCGATCGAGGCGATCATCACGTCGTTCTGCGCGACGCCGGTGGGCTTCGCGATCGACAGCGAGGTCCCGCTGCTGACCGACGCTGACGTCGAACCGTTCGGCGTGACGTATTGCGGCGCAAAGGTGTGATAGAGCGTCTCGGTGAACGTGCAGGTGTGCGACGCGGGCTTCAGCGCGACGACCACGGTGCCGCCGACGGCGGAGGCGGAGGTCGCCTGGTATGCACCGGTGCCGCCGTCCGGAATGTTGACGACGGTGAGGTGGTTCAGCTCGAGCGAGATGTTGGACGCGGAGCCGCCGCCCGTCGACCAGCTGTCGATGTCCTCGGTGAAACCGGTCGGCGGTGTCCACTGCACGACGGCGCCGTTGTTCGTGGCGTCGGTGAAGGCCGTGACGATCATCTCGTTCTCGTAGGTGAGCGTGATGTTCGGCGTGGTGTGGGACGTGCTTGCACTGCTTTCGAGCACGCCGCTCCAGACGTCAACCGGGGTTGTCGTGTCGACGTTGGAGAAGGCCTGGATCGCGCCGACGGCCCTCTGCGATGTTGCGCCCCACGACCACGTGTAGCTCGCGGCCTCGGATGCCGTGGAGAGCTTCCAGTACAGCGCGAGCGACGTGAGTGTGCTGCTGTCGATGCGCCCGCCGATAAGGTTCCAGCTCGCCGGCGGGGTGAAGGCGGGGTTGCCGCTGCCGCCGCGGACGGCGACGGCCGCGACCATGATGTAGCCCGCTGCAGTGACGCACGCCGGCTTGTTCAGGGCGATCGAGGTCGCGCCCGCGCCCTGCGTCGCCGAGCCGGCGCACGAGAAGGTCGGCAGTACCGAGTTGTCGAGGTACAGGTTCGACATGACCGCGCCGGACGCGGTCTGGTTCTGTGACATCTGGTCGGAGACCCACTTGCAGGTCCAGCTGCCGCTCGCGGTGGTCGGGCACGTCGTCGGCGCGCTGCGGAGCACGACTGTCGTGCCGGTGCTGATCTGGCTCCCCGTGCAGGTACCGCCGGACGTCATCGTCGTGGATTTCGACCCCGTCGCGCCCGCGCTCGCCACAGCGACGTCGGCGAGCTCCACCGTGATGTTGCCGGGCGACGCGCTCGACACAGTGCCGCGGTCCGTCATACCCGTCGGCGCGGTCCACGCCACGCCGCTCTGCCCGCATGGCGCAAATGCGGTCGTGATGAGGAAGGTATTCGCGACCGAGGTCGTGACGGTGGGCGAGATCGCCCCGCAGGGGATCGTGCACGCGGCGTTGGGCGAGATCCCGGATGCGTCGATGGGGTTGATCGTGTCCGCGCCGGAGTAGCCCGAGATCACAACGATCCCGTCACCTGAGACGTTCGAGTTGAACTGGAAGTTCGCGGGCGGGGCCGTCCCCTCGACGCGGTACCACATCTTCGTGTACATCGTCGAGTTCGTCACGGGCGATCCGATCTGCGTCCACCCGGTGGACGCCGTGATCGAGATCGTCGCGCAGCTCGCACCGCAGATCCAGGTGACGATCGCGATGTCGACGTCGCCAGCGGCGGAGCCGATCGGAGAGCTATTCACGATGAAGGTCGTGGCGTTGGTGACCGTCACGCGTGCGTCCCGGAAGGCGATGCCGCCCGCTCCCTGCGGCGTGTAGTTCTGCTTCATGTCGAGTTTCGGATTGGCATAGTTCGTCGTGCGGGCGAAGGTGAACACGCTGGAGTTGTCGGTGACACCTTCGGCCGGCACCGTTCCGGCGAGGAACACGACATTGACCGTGAGCGCCATCACCACGGCGATCGCGGCCATCCCGAGCCGCTGCCGCAGTTTGATCCAGCCGAAGATCAGCAGCGCGATCGGCGCGGCCGTGCCGAGAAGCGTCGGGATCGCGAGCTGGACGTCGCCCAGCGTCCCGCTGGCCCCGGCGGCGCGGACCGAGAGCGCGCCGACGCCGAGGATGACCACGGCGATGGCCGTGGCGAAGCAGGTCAGCGCGATCTGGGCCACGCGGCTGCGTCGCTTCGTCGCCGAGCGCTTCCGCTTCGGCAGTTCCCACGGCAGCAGCTTCGCCAGCTTGAACGCGCCGAGCGCCTCGGTGACGAGGCCGGACTTCGGCGTGCGCACCCAGCCGCCCTCCTCGCGCTCGAGCAGACCCTTGATCGAGGCGTAGGCCTGGAAGGGGACCAATAGCCACGACAGGCCGATGAAGGACAGCAGGCCGACCGCGTCACGCTTGAGCGATCCCTCGAGCAAGACACCGGCGAGGTTCATCAGCGGCAAGGCCAGGATGTTGGTCACGACGAGGGACCAGCCGAGGATCGCGGTCCAGCTCGGCAGACGCTGGCCCAGCAGCATGTCCGCGAGGAGCCAGGCGATCGTGCCGGCGGCGAAGATCACCGACTGCAGGTAGTACGGCGCGTAGTACACGAATTCGAGCTTCTCGCGCCAGGTCAGGTTCGGCGACCGCAACACCCTGAGGAAATACTTCTTGACGTTGTAGGTGTGGCCTTCGGCCCAGCGCATGCGCTGGCGGATGAGGCGCTTGACCGTGGAGACGCACTCCGCCGGGGCCTGGATGTACGGCGTGTACAGGACTTTGTAGCCGGCGAGGTACAGCCGGATGGTCAGCTCCCAGTCCTCGGTGATCGAGGTCGACCAGCCCAGGCGCCGCAGGATGTCGGCGCGGATCATGTACACCGAGCCGGAGATCATCTTCATCGTGCCGAAGAGCTCCTGGCCGGCGCGCTCCAGGACGTAGGAGCCAGCGAACTCGGCGCGCACGCCCTTGGTGATCCAGTTCTCGCTGGCGTTGAGCATGTGCCACTGGTAGCCCTGCACCGCGGCCAGACGCTCGCCATTCGTCGGCGCGGCGCTCGGGTTCTTGTGCTGGCCGTTGCCGTTCTTGTGGCCGTTCTTGCCGTTGCCGTTGGCCAGGCGTCCGAAGTAGTCCAGGAAGTGCCACATCGCGTCGGCCGGCGGGATGAAGTCGGCGTCGAAGATCATCACGTACTCGGTCCGCGGGTTCATGCGGCGTAGCGCCTCTTGCAGCGCGCCGCCCTTGAAGCCCTTGCGCGTCGAGCGGTGGATCACGCGCACGCGGGGGTGGTCCTTCCAGCGCGCGAGGTGCTCGACCGTCGCGTCGGTGGAGTCGTCGACGACGATGACCTCGTAGTTCTCGTAGTCGAAGGAGGTGCACGCCGCCAGCAGCCGGTCGACGACGTGAGCCTCGTTGTACAGCGCGAGCTGGACCGAGACGAAGGGCTGGCGTCCGACGGGCAGGCGCACGTCGCCGATGATCGGCGTCGCGTCGGCGAGCACCGCACCGGCCTCGTCGAGCTTCTCGCCGCGGAGGGTCTTGTAGCCCTCCTTGTGCTCGCGTCCGTTGCCGCTCTTCTTGCGGCCGTTGCCGTTGCTGTGGCCGTTGGTCTTGCCGTTTCCGGTGGCGTGGCCGTTGCCATTGCCGTTGCCGTTCTTCTTGCCCAGGAACAGCGTGTCGCCGAAGAGCGCCACGGCCAGGACCGCGGCCGAGGTGACGTAGTACTTGAGGGCGTAGGCGAAGAAGAAGAAGCCGCACAGCAGGGCGAAGAGCGCGAAGATGCGGTCGGCGGCGATGCCCTCACGGAAGAGCAGCAGCAGCGCCACGATCGGCAGCGCGATGGCGCCGAGGGCGAGGGCCAGCGAGCGCCAGGCGCCGACGATGCGATAGGCCAGCGGAGAGAGCGCGGTCGATCCGCTCCAGGCGCGCTCGAGAGCGTCGGTGATCTCCGGCGCGGTGGCGGTGACGCGGACCAATTTCAGGCCGCTGCGACGCTCGGCCTCGCTGAAGGCGAGGTCGTCCAGCGGATCGGACATCGCCAGCACGCCCTCGTCGCCGGAGATGGTGATGATCGCGAGGCTCATCGAGCGCGCGATCTCGAAGGGCAGCATGCGCGCGGCGGCGCGATCGATCGGGTCGAGCA
>VBHP01000041.1 GCA_005881435.1 Chloroflexota bacterium
CGAGTTGGTCGCCTTCGAGCGTGCGCGTGGCGATGAGCAGTTCGACGAAGCGGCGCTCGCTGGCGGGGATGCCCGCGAGGCGGCGCCGCGTCGTCAGTGCAGCGGTGGTGGCGCGGACGGCGCGGAGGAGCTCGTCCGGCGGCGCATCCTTGAGGACGTAGGCCATGGCCCCACCCGAGAGGGCGAGGTCGCGCAGGGCCGGGTCCATGGTCAGGAAGACGACGCCGGTGTGGGGGAGCTCAGCCGCCAGCGTGCGCGACACGTCCAAACCAGACATGCCGGGCATGGAGTTGTCGAGGACGACGAGATCCGGTTGCAGCTCCCGCGCCAGGCGCAGCGCGGTCGGGCCGTCGACGGCTTCGCCGATGACGTCGATGCCG
>VBHP01000056.1:0-6056 GCA_005881435.1 Chloroflexota bacterium
CGCGGTCTCGCCGTTGTCGAGCTCGGCCCGGTACAGGAGGCTCCCGTCCGGTGTGGTCACGCCCCAGGGGAAGCGCGCGACCTCCTTACCGGTGTCGGCGTCGACCGCGACCAGGTCGGACCTCTGGTCCATGTTTCGGATATAGACAAGGTCGCGGGTGTGAGTCGGCGCCTGTGAAAGCGAGACGTCTGTGGCGCGTGGCCGCGAATCGCCGGTAGGAGCGACGCATGCGGCGGCCAGGATCAGTGCGGACAAGATCGCTGCGGCGGCGAGCGAGTGCTTCCACGAGATGTGCATTTCTGACCTCCTGCTCGCCGGAAGAGACGCTCGGGAGTGACGCGGGCTGGGGGACCTCCGGCGTTCGGTCGTCCGCTCCACGTACGTGTGCTGTCCGGAATCAGGCACGATCGAGTGACGAACGTTTCGAAACATCGGCGGATAGGTCAAAAGGTGGACAACGAGCATTGACACCCCCTCCGTCGGCGGGTGTAGAACAAACGGAGTTCTCAGGGCCCGAGAACAAACGTCGCGACCAAGGAACCTCGAAATCTGGAGGCCACATGGTAAGTCGATTGAGGACGCCCCCGACGCGAGGGGGCTGGCCGCCACACCGTAGCGCCGAAACTGGTCGTGCGGGCGAAAAACGACCGCGCCTCGTGCGTGGCGACGCCGCCGACACCTAGGCCGAGAGTGAGGCCTGTAGGCGCTCCGTAAATGAACGAATGGGCTCTCGCGCTTCGGCGCGGGAGCCCATCTCTGTGTCCTCGATACGCTCGAGGCGATGCAATCGGAATGGCGCTGGTTCGGCGGGACGCTTCGCGATTCATGGCTGCGGCCGCGGCATTTCGCTTCGACGCTCGGCCGAGAGCACTATGGCCTCGCGGGCATCCTGGTCGTTCTTGTCTCGGGCATTGCGCTGTCCATCGCCATCGACGCCGCCGTGCTCCTCTCAAAAGGATTCAATCCCCTCGCGGCCGATCCCACCCGGCTCGTGCTGGACGCCATCTTCCTGGGCCTGCGGTTGGCGGTGGTGGTGTCACTGGTCGCGCTGTTGACAGTCGGCGCGGCGCGCCTGTCGCGGCTCCGTTTGGACCTGGATCAGGCGTTCACGGCGCTGTCGTTCGCAACGGGCATGCTTCTTTTCGCCCCTCTCGCCATCGTTCCGCAGGCGCTCAGCTCCGCACGGCCGGATATGCGCGCGCCGTTGCTGGCGCTGACGCTCGTCGTTTCCCTCGCGCTCGTGGCGCGCTTCGCGGCTGCGATCGCGCTGAACCTCGCGGGCGTAGTCGGACGCGCCGCGATCCTGGTCGGCGCCGTCGCGCTGGTGGCGATGGGAGTGGTTCTGTCGGACCAGCTCGGCCGGGTGCTGTTCACCACGCTGAGCTATGCGCCGGATGTCCTGCCGCCGCCGGCGGCCGTTGCGGGCGGCGGGCGTGGCGTGAGCATCGAGGGCGCATCCTTCAGCGTGCCGGTCCAGTGGCGCGATGCACAGCAGGGCGCCCCCGGGGTGATCGCCGACCTCGAGCTGCCGGACGCGCGGCTGATCGTCCACATGTCGACGGTCCCGACGCTGACGACCGCCGACGCCTTCGCGAGCGCCGAGGTGCAGAAGTCGCTACGCGGCTTCGATCGCGTCGATCGCACCGAACGCGGCGTGGTGCGGATCGACCGGGCCGTGGCGCTCGACGATCGCTGGTACGGCGAGCTACGCGGATCGCGGCTGGTGGAACGCCAGTACGCGTTCGTCGTCGGCGTGCGCGGCTACGTCTTCGAGTTCACCTTCTATGCACCGGCGGATGAGGACGCCGCGATGGCGCAGGCCGCGGCGATCGCCGCGTCGATCAGGCTCGCTCCGTGACCTCGACCGGGACCTCGCGCGCGGCGCCACCTGCCACGACGAAGGCGCGCAAGATCCCGCGATACACCAACGCGTAGAGCGCGTAGTCCCCCTCGGTCGCCTGCGCCAGATCGGTCGCGGACAGCTCACCCTTGGCGAAGTCGGGATGCGAGTGGTAGTACGCGACGACGGCGAGATCGGCATCTTCGATCTCTCGGTACGCGCGCAGCTGGTCGAGTGGATCCATCTGGTAGCGCCGCCTCGGATCGGCGTGGGCGTTGCGGATCGGGAACACGCGATCGGCGTGATCGCCTCGGCCGGCGAGGATGCCGCAGATCTCCAAGCCGTTGGCCTCGCCCGCGCGGCGTACCACGTCGTGATGCACCTCAGGACTCAGGCGCAGGCGGGTCGGTCGGATCTAGACCGCCCACCCGCCGGCCATCGCCGGAACGAGCATGATCTCGCTGCCGGCGGGGATGCGCGCCGCCGTACCGCCGATGTCGCGTGCGTCTTTGTCGCCGATGAAGACGCTGACATAGGTGCGAAGCCCGCCTCGTTCGTCGAGCACGCGGGCGGCGAATCCGGGGTAGCGCGCATCGACATCGGCGATGACGTCGCCGAGCGTCTCACCGCGCGCCTGGATCTTGCCGCTGCCACCGACAGTGTCGCGGAGCGAACCCGGCAAACGCACCAACACGGCCATGCCGTCTATTCCCACAGCGGCGTCGACAGGTAGCGCTCGCCGCCGTCCGGCAACAGCACCACGACCATCGACTCCTCCCGCGCGGCGATCCGCAGACCAACCGCGAGCGCCGCACCGCTCGAAGGCCCGACCAGTAGACCCTCTTCTCGCGCCAGACGTCGGATCAGCCCATGAGCCTCGTCAGTCGACACCGTCGCGTGCTCATCGGCCGCGGACTCATCCCAGATCGGCGGACGGATCGCGGAGGCCATGTGCTTCAAGCCGTCGAGACCATGGAATGCCTGGTCGGGCTGCACCGCTACGATCCGGACGCCTTTTCGCCGCAGGAATCGGCTCGATCCGACGATCGTGCCGCCGGTGCCTACGCCGGCGACGAAATGCGTGAGCTCTCCCCGCGTCTGCGTCCAGACCTCAGGCGCGGTCGTGCGCGCGTGCGCGGCCGCGTTCGCGGCGTTGGAGTACTGATCGAGGTACACGAAGCGATCGGGTTGCGTCGTGGCGAGTCGCTGTGCTTCGCGGATCGCGCCGTCGGTGCCTTCAAGCGGATCGGTAAGGACCACGCGAGCGCCGAACGCCATGGCGACGCGCTTCCGCTCGATCGAGACACGGTCTGGCAGGCAGAGCGTGACGGCATGGCCGCGCACCGCGCCGACCATCGCCAGCGCCACACCGGTGTTACCGCTGGTTGCGTCGAGCATGGCGCGAAAGGGGTCTGGGAGCGTGCCGGCTTCCTCGGCAGCAAGGACCATCCACAACGCGGCGCGGTCCTTCACCGATCCACCCGGATTCGCCGCTTCCACCTTGGCCCAGAGCTCGCCGCGCAGCCCCGCACCGAATCGCCGCAGTGGGACCAGCGGCGTGTCTCCGATCCGCTCCAGGATCGTCCCGCGGACCAGCTCGCGGACGCGGTCGGTCGAGAGACGCATGGCGGATGTGGCGTAATTGTTGACCGTGGAGGTCGGCATTACTTATCACAGAGTACGGACTGGTTCGGGCTGCGGAAAGAGGACCGCGTTAGGCGAAGCTGACGGGCCGGTCGCCGCGCTCGAGCAGCCGATGTCGCTCCAGCAGCATCGCCAGTGTCACCGAGCGGAGATATTCGGAGACTCTATTGGTGAGCTCGTCCCACAGCAGGTGAGACGCACAAGAGCCGGAGCGGCTGCAGGATCCGGCTTTGTCGCCGACGCACGTCGCCGGCTCGAGCTGCTCCTCGGCCGCGTCCAGCACCTCGAGCGCGCTGATCGCCGAACTGGCGCGCGACAGACGGTAACCGCCGTGCGGGCCGCGCGTGGAGGTGACGATGTCGGCGCGCCGAAGCCGAACGAGGATCTGTTCGACGTAATCGCTTGGGAGCTGCTGCCGTGCGGCGATGTCTTTGCGGCTCACCGGACCCGCGTCCTCATGCAGCGCGATGTCGAGAACGGCGAGCATTGCGTAACGACCTTTGGTCGTCACTTGCACGGTGCGGAATGGTACTCGCGTGGGCTAGCGGTGCGCGACGGTGCGGAGCTGCTGCGCGACGCCCGGCACGGCCGCCAGTGCGATGAGCGCCGCCGGCGGCCACGCTAAGAGGATGTCGAGCCGTCCGGCGAGTGGCGTGTGGCCGGCGAGCAGCACCAGCGCAGCACCAAGGGTCGCTACTGAAAGTGCAACATGTAAGCGCGGGAGTCGCGCGACGATCGGCTGATGCTCGACGAGCTGCTCGATGCGAGCTTCGGTCACGGAGAGTCCGCCGACGGGAGTGAGCAGACCCATATCCATCTCCTCGGCGTGCGGCATCAGTCGATACAGCGCACGCGCGAGGGGCCGCACGTCGCCGAGCGCCGACACAGCGTGCTCGTCGGCGGCGACCTCCTTCACCAGGTCGTAATGCGCGACGAGATCATCGACGATCGGGATGACATAGAGGCCGGCAGCGAAGTAGCGCGCCACGACGATGCGCAGCGGATCGCGGCGCTCGACGTGCCACAGCTCGTGCGCGAGCACGGCGCGCAGCTCGTCGGGTTCGAGACGCGAGACCAGACCGGTCGACACGCAGACGCGCGGCCGCGCGAACCAGTACGCGAAGGCAAAGGGCCGGTCGTCGGCGACGAGATCGATGCGATCGCCGAGACCGAGCGCCGCGGCTTCCGTGGCGAGAGCCCCGGACATCGCGACGCGGGCGCGGAGCAGTCGGCGGATCAACGCCAGCGTGTCGGCAAGCTGCCGCGCCAGGCTCGCGAGACCGAGCACGATGCCGATCGAGGCGAGCGCGAGGACCAGTGCCGGCACGGGCTCGCCGAGGTGCGACAGCAGCGAGAGGAAGAGCGCGACGAGGATCACGCTCGAGAGCAGCGCGATCCCGATCAGCGCGGTGAAGGCGCGGTCCGCCGCGCGCGTCACCGGTCGCCTCGGGCGAGACGCTCGAGGCTCTTGCGATGACGATCGTCGACACGATCCAGCGCCGCGAGAAACTGCGCCAGGGCAACGTCACCGAATTCCGCGACGAGACCACGGACGATGTCGCGAGAGAGCTGCGCCCGGAACTCCTGGCGCGAGTACGCCGGCCGGTAGACGTAGGTCTTCCCTTCTCGCGCTCTGCGTAGCAGCCCCTTTTCATGCAGTCGGGTCATGATGGTCATGACCGTGGTGTATGCGAGCTGGCGCGTGCGTGTGAGGTCGTCCACGATCTCGCGCACCGTGGCGCTGCCACGCGACCACACCCGATCCATGACCTGCGCTTCGAGCGAACCCAGGAACTTGTCTTCGCCGCGGCGCATTCGCTTCAGCTTGCCGATGTCGGCTGGGGGCATCCCCCTCATTTTGGCGCCAACGCCAGATGGGCGTGCGCGAGAGCGAGGTGGACCAGGACGACGACGTGCCCGTCGCTTGGCTCCCACTCGTCTTCCACGCGGCGGACCATTCCGGCGCGCTCGAGCGCGGCGAGGTCAGCGCGGGCGAGCGTCTGTGGCACGTCCGCCCACATCGACGCGCGGATGAGCGTGCGCTCGCCGACGATCAGCGCGTGCAGCAATTTCAGTCGAGAGGGAGTGGCGCTGGTGGCAAGCGCCTGGGCCGCGCGGAGGTAGCGGTTGTGCTCCAGAGGCCGGAGCAGCTCCGGCTCCGCGCCGAAGAGGTTGAGCTCCCAGTCTGGGATGGCCATTCGGTCGACTCGAGAAAGTACTACGCCGTCGTAGTAGGAACGTCAAGACCCTGCGGCGCTGGACAATGTATCGATGCTGCGTGAGCGTGCCGGCAAAGAGCGTGTGTCGCGTGAAACGACCCTTCGCTACGACATCCGGCACGCTCGCCGCGCCGATCTCGCGCAGCTGGAATGGTTCGGCGAGCACCGGCACCTGCGGCTGGTCGAGGCGGCGGGTTGGGCGCACGTCGAGGCCGGCAACGTCCTGTTCCTCGTAGCCGAGGTGCGCGGCTTCCCGGTGGCGCAGCTGAAACTTGCGCTCGTCCACGAGGAGGACGTGAAGGCCGACGGCGCACGCAGTGGCTACTTCTACGGGGTGCGGGTGTTTGGACCGT
>VBHP01000056.1:6071-18708 GCA_005881435.1 Chloroflexota bacterium
GAGCTTCTGCGGGAGCGCGGCTACCACTTCGCCACGATCGCGGTGGAGCGCGACAACCCTGACGCCCGTCGCCTCTACGAGCGCCTGGGGTACGCCCGGATCCGCGAGGTGCCACGGTCGTGGTCGTATGTCGATCCCGACGGGCGCACGCGCAAGGTCGAGGTCGAGGAAGTGCTGCTGCGCAAGGAGCTGTAAGGGCGCGCGCCGCGTTCCTGTCCCTGCTTCTGTTCAGCGCCGGATGCGTTTCGGGGACGCTCGCCGGCACCGATCTGCAAAAGCGCCCGGCCGCCGACTTCACCCTGACGGATGGGCCGACCGGTGACGTCGTGACCCTCTCGGCGCTCCGCGGCAAGGTCGTAATCCTCGCTTTCTTGTACACCAACTGCCCCGACGTCTGTCCGTTGACCGCGGAGAAGCTTCGCGACGCTCGCGATCGACTTGGAGACAGCGCCGCGGATCTGTCGCTGGTCGCCGTCAGCGTCGATCCGCGGCACGACACACCGATGGCAACAGGGACGTTCGTTCGCGCGCACCGGCTGGAAGGCGTGATGCGATTCCTGATCGGGGACCAGGCCAGCTTGGCGCGGTGTGGCAGCTGTACGGTGTCGCCGCCCTCCCGTCTGACACGTCCACGGTCGTGGGGCACAACGACGCCATCTTCCTGATCGACAAACAAGGTCGGGAGCGATCGCTCGTGCACAGCGACATCGATGTCGAGGCTCTGGCCGCGTCACTGCGGATCCTCCTCGGCGAATCGCGGCTGTTCTGACCGGGTTGACGGCGCGGCTACGCTGCGCCGCGGGGAGGTGGCCGAGGTGTGGGGAACCGTGGCGTTCGACTTTCACATCGGACCCGATGGTCCTCTGGCGACGCTGTCGCGATCGGTGGTGACGGGAGACTCGCGGCTCACGATCGAAGGCAACGATGTCCCCCGCGCGGCGACCCCGGACCGCCCTTTTCTGGTCCCGCTTCACGACGGCAAGAGCGCGATCGTGACCGTCAAAGCGCGTGGGTACGACTACATGCCGCAGGTCTTCGTCGATGGAACCGAGATCCGCATCGGCCGGCCGCTCGCGTTGTGGGAGTACGTGCTCGCGGGCTTGCCGATCCTGCTGTTGTTCGTCGGCGGTTTCATCGGTGTGATCGTCGGCTTCGGAGCGATGGCCTTGAACCAGTGGCTGCTGCGGTCGCTCCCGTCGCGCGCCTACGGCGTCGGCGCGGCGTTGGCCGTGCTTGTGCTCTCGTACATCGTGGTGCAGCTACTCGTCGCGGCGGCGCGGCAGCTGCTCAGCACACCAGCCTGAAACAAAAAGAGCGGCGCGGAAACCCGCGCCGCTCTTCAGAACGTGGCTAGCTACTGCGCGACGTTGGCGCAGACCGCGTAGACGGTCACCGTGGCGTTCCACGATGCCGAGATGTTCGCGCCGCTCGTCGTCGTGACGACGGCGAACCAACCGATCGCGGAACCAGATGACACCAGAGGGGCGCTCGAGCGAAGGAACAGCGTTCCAGCGAAGGACACGTCGATCTGAGCGCCACCGGACAGCGCGACCTTTCCAGTCGGGCAGACCACGCTCGTCGACGGCATCAGTCCGCTCAGCGGAGCGGTGTTGCTGACGACTTCAGCACCCGTGACACCAGCCGGACCTTGCGGACCTGCCGGGCCCTGGGCACCCGTCGCGCCATCGGCGCCAGCCGGACCTTGCGGACCAGCCGGACCTTGCAGACCTGTCGCGCCATCGGCGCCAGCCGGACCTTGCGGACCAGCCGGGCCCTGCGCACCCCTCGCGCCATCAGTGCCAGCCGGACCTTGTGGACCGACCGAACCCATGGGGCCTTGTGCACCTGTGGCACCGGTCGCACCCGTTGCTCCCATCTCGCCTTGCGGACCTGCGGGCCCAGCTGGACCAGCGGGACCAGCCAGCAGCTCCATTGGGTTTTCGCTCGACCGGCACGGATCACCGACGTTGACTGCGCGAACCGAACCGTTGTTGACCTGAACGCACAGGTCGTAAGCCGTGGCGACATTCCGCGTGACCGCAGCGGCGGTGGTGCCCAAAGAAAGCAAGATGATTGCGGCGGTCGCCAGCACGCGCTTGGAGAGCCTCATTGTCAGTTCCCACTCCCTCCGCGGCATTTGCCGTGTTGGAAGTGTCCGGTTCGCGTGATGACCGTCACAGGGGCTAGCTGGTAATGAGGCGTTCGCGCTATCGACCCGTACCCCGGTACTGGCGCAACGGGACCTATTTTCGTTGAGATGAAAATAGGACGGCGGTTCTCCCGCCGTCCTTCATCGGTCTTCGGTTACTGCTGAACGTCCGCGCACAGCACGTATGCGGTCACGGCGATCTGTGCCGACTTCGGAAGACTGCCGCCGCTCGACGTCGCGACGTACGCGCTCCATCCGGTCGCCTGAGATGCGCCGGCGTCCACATACGGCGCGTCCTGTACGACTTCCGGGCCGGCCGGAGCAACGGTCGCGCCGCCACCGACCGCGATCTTGCCGCTCGCGCATGACGCCACGACCCAGACATGTGGCGAAAGGACGCCTGTCGGAAGCGTGGTCGGCGTGCCATAGACGACGTCGACATTCGAAAGACCCGGCAGACCACGAGGGCCTTGAACGCCCTGGTCGCCCTTTGGACCGACGACGCCTTGCGGACCCTGGTTGCCCTGCGCGCCACGGTCACCCTTGGGACCGTCGTTGCCCTGCGGGCCCTGCTGACCGAGTGAGCCTTGCGGACCGACCGGGCCCTGCGGACCGGTCGGACCGGCGGGACCTTGCGGACCCTGCCCGCCCTGCGGTCCAGTCTGATTCCACCACAGTGCGTTCTCGTCGGGGTGGCAAGAGCCCGGCGCATCGGCGAAGCGGATCACGCCGCTCGATTGCTGGACGCACGCGTCGATGACGCCGTTTGAGCTCGCGTAAGCGGCGCTGCCGCCGAGCATCGCAAGCGCGATTGCGAGTGCGACCCATCCTCTCGAGATACGTAGCGTGATTGTCACCTTGCCACCTCCACCCGAGCTCATCGCTCGTTGAGGACTGAGTCTCGTGGCGGCGGGCGCGCGACAGCACACCATGTCGTACTGCCGCGCTGGAGCTACGACGCCTTACGCCCGTACCAGCGCGCGCATAGGCGCAGCCAAATTGATTAGAGCAGCATCCGTCCGACGGCGTAGACGGTCAGAGGATGTAGATCGTGGTGTAGAGACCGATCCAGACGATGTCGACGAAGTGCCAGTAGATCGACGCCGCCTCCACCGCCAGAAAACGGCGCGGCGAGAAGTTGCCGGCGAGCGTGCGCCACAGGATCACGGCGAAGAACACGACACCGCCGGTGACGTGTGCTCCGTGGAATCCGGTCAGCCCGAAGAATACGCCGCCGAAGATGCCGGACTGCGGCACCAGGTGCTCGGCGAAGAGCTTCGAGTATTCGTAGCCCTGGCCCGATAGGAAGGCGATGCCCATGACGATCGTCGCGACGAGCGCGCGGGTGAAGTTCCGGCGGTTCCCGCGCCGCAATTGTCCGACGCCCCACTGGATCACGAAGCTCGAGGACACGAGGATCACGGTGTTGATCGTCGGCAGAACGTCGCCGATATCGCGAGACGTCCAGGGGAAGACGCCTGGACGCGCCCCTTCGGGCGGCGCCCACTCCGGGTGCTGCGCACGGAGGTAGAAATAGGCCGTGAACAGGGCCGCGAAGAACATGACCTCGGACGCGATGAAGATGACGACGCCCCACATGCCGTGCGACACACCGTGCATCGCTTCGACCGGCGTGGCCGGCTCGCGAGGCGGTGGGATGATCCGCCGCTCGCTAGTGACCGCCATCTTCGTCACTCCCACGCGCCCAGAGCTGAATGTCCTCGCGGATCCAGGTCGCGACCCCGCCCAGGAACACCAACAAGCCAAAGATGCCAAAGGGCAGTCCGAACACGAAGCCGGTGTTGATGAAGAAGATCCCGACGCCGATGATGAGCGGCGCCCAGCTGTATTGCGGCGTGTGCTCGGCGTGCGCCGTCGTGTCGGCGCGATCGATGACGTCGTGCATTACTTCAGCGTCATGAGGTACGCCACGACCTGATCGATCTGCTCCGACGTCAGCGTGCCGCCCTCGGTGTTGAGCCACACGGGCATGGCGATTCCCGGTTTGATCGACGGCGCGTTCGAGACCCATTTTTTCAGCCAGTTGGGATCGCCGGACGCCTTCAGCGCTTTGACCTGGTCGTTGAACGGACCCTGCGTGGCGTAGTGCGCGAGATTCGGCGCGGCCGGAAGCGTGCTCGGACGATTAGCGTCGAAGGAGTGGCAGGCGATGCACGTCGCCTGCGCGATCTGCTGGCCCGGGCCGGCCTGCTGCTGCGCCAGCCGGGTGTCCGCGAGCCATTTCTGATACGCGTCCTGCGGCTCGGCCACGATCTTCGCCAGCATGTCGGCGTGCCCTAGTCCGCAGAACTCGGTGCACTGACCGCTATACGAACCGGCCTGCGTAGCCTCGATCCAGATCGCGTTCGGCGCGACGCCTGGGACCGCGTCCATCTTGCCCGACAGCTTCGGAATCCAGAACGAGTGAATGACATCGACCGACGTGATGGTGAAGCGGATCTTCGTGTTGACCGGGATGTGCGCCTCCGTCGTCACGGTCAGGCCGTCCGGATACTTGAACGACCAGACCCATTGACGGCCGGTGACCTCGATGGTCATCTGCGCATCGGCAGTGTTGGTCAACGTCGACAGGCTCTTGAACGAGAACGCCGACAGACCAAGAACGATGATCGCCGGGATGATCGTCCAGGTGAATTCCAGCAGCGTGTTGCCGTGGAACGCGCGCGCCGAATGTCCCGGGCGCTGGCGGAAGAGGATGACCGAAGCGATGATGCCGCCCTCGACGATCAACAGGATTACGGCCGCGATGGCGAACATGGCCCAGTACAGATCGATGACGTCGTTCGTCGCGGGGGTGCGGCTGCCGATCCAGGAGCTGGGCGTCGGCGTCAGGAACGGCATCACGAATACCAGCAGGATCGCCAGCCCGAGCAGCCCGACCACGAGCGCGCGGACCGAGAGTCCTCCGGGCAGTCTCATTGAGCGCACATTCGGAGATCAGACATGATCGGGAAGCGCTCGCGATGATACGTCGGCGCGGTCCTCAGCGCTCAGCCACGCCGCGAATACGAATGAGATGGCGATGAGATGCACCATGCCGCCCGGCACCCACATGATCGCCCCGCCGGACTGCTGATCGATCGCCGCGTTCAGACCGAACGGCCGCGTCGCAAGATTCGCGTAGTACGGATACAGGCTCGGATCAGCGAACGAGAGGATCCCGCCCAGCGCGGTGTTGTGGGCCGTCGCGACGAACAGATACACGATGCGCAGTGGGTAGCGCAGCGGCGCGTGAAAGGGATACGGGTCGATCACCTGCGTCCAGAACAGGATCGCGATCGCGATGAAGGTGAAGTGCTCGATCGCGTGCACGACGGCGTCCGTGACGGCGGCGTCGTAGAGCGGAGGCAAATGCCAGAGCGTCAGTAACACGACGTAGGCGCCGAGCGCGATCAGCGGATTCAACGCCAGCCGTACGAACGCGTGCGCCGCAGGCGAACGTGCCAGCGGTACGAGATACACGTTGCGGATCTCGCGGGGCAGCCCTCGCGACAGCACCAGGGCCGGGCCGCCCAGCAGCACCAGCGGCGCGCCGACCATGATCAGCAGCAGGTGCTGGACCATGTGCGCGAGGAAGAGCTGCTCGGCGAGCGTGGCCAGCGGCGAGATGAGTGCGACGCCAAAGGTCACAAGGCCGGCGTAGAACGCGACCGGGCGCCATGGCGCGACGCGCACGACGCGCAGGCCGCGCCAGTAGATCACCGCGGCGAGCGCGAGCGCCAGGAGGACGAGCGGATCGAGGTGCAGCGAGCTCACCGCACCGACACGTGGATGTGCATCCCGAGCGCGTAGTGGCCCGGCTCGTTGCAGATGAAGACGTAATCGCCGGCCTTCAGCTCGACGGTCAGCTGCACCGTCTGTCCCGGGTTGATCATCGGCGTCCCCGCGACCTTGGCGTCTTCCTTGGCCTTGCCGTTCTCCTGCGGCAGCTTGTCCGCAGGCAGGTCGGTCTTGATGATCGTCAGGTCGTGCGTCGCAGCGCCGGAGTTCTTGACCACGAAGGTGAGGGAGCCGGCCTGCAGCGTGTCCGGCATGACCACCTGGAAATCCCGCATCTCGACGGTGATCGCGCCGAGCGGCGTCGGCGAGGCCGCGGGCGACCCGCACGCCGCGACGAGCAGCAGGGCGGTGAGTACTACACGCATGTCGTACATCCTAGTGTCACGGCTCAGACCCGCAGCGAGGCGTCGACGATCATCGCCACGAAGAGCGCGGCCAGGTAGACGATCGAGTACAGGTACACCCGTCGAGCGCTGGCGCGAGCGGCATCGAGAAGGTACTGCGTGGCGTAGGCGATGAAGATCGCGCCGAGCACCAGCGCCGAGATGAGGTAGAGCGGGCCCGCCGCTCGCGTGACGAAGAGCAGGACCGTGAACGCGACGGTCGCGACCGCGTAGAGCAGGATGCCCCACCCGGTGGCACGCTCGCCGTACACGACGGGCAGCATCGGCACGCCCGCCCTGTCGTAGTCATCACGGATGAGCGTCGCCAGCGCCCAGAAGTGCGCCGGCGTCCAGAAGAAGACGATCGCGAACAGCAGGTACGCCGGCAGCGCCAGGTCGCCGGTGACGGCGGCCCAGCCCACCAGCGGTGGAACGCAACCGGCGGCGCCGCCGATCACGACATTCTGCGTGGTCGTGCGCTTCAGCCACAGCGTGTACACGAGCACATAGAAGACCGCGGCCCCGAGCACCAGCGCGGCCGAGAGCAGGTTGGCGAAGATCGCCAGCACCGCGAACGCGACGACGACCAGAGCGATGCCGAAAGCCAGCGCGTCGCG
This sequence comes from Chloroflexota bacterium, assembly GCA_005881435.1. GTDB lineage: Bacteria > Chloroflexota > Limnocylindria > P2-11E > CF-107 > CF-107. Next base: position 13,022 of record VBHP01000056.1, read on the forward strand.
CGGCGAGATCCGATGCGCGGGTAACGGGCGTCGACGCGTCCGCGACATCACCTCGTCGATGTCGCGATCGAAGTAGTGATTCAACGCGTTCGCCCCGCCCGCTCCGAGCGCGCCGCCGACGAGGACCGCCAGCGCGGGCTGCAGTGGGGGCGCGCCACCGGCGGCGAGGAACATTGCCCCGAGGGCGGTGACGAGCAGCAGCGCGATGATCGGAGGCTTCGTCAGCCTGAGAAGGTCGCGGACCGATGGCCCGTCGACTGCGGTCCGCGTGCTGACGGCGGCGAGGCCGACCGCGACACACCAGGTGGCGCTGGCGAGCGCGAGGTGCGTGCCCTGGAAGATCGCGGCCCCGGCGGACAGCAGATACGCGCCGCCGATGATCACCTGAGCGCTGAACAGCGCGACGATGATCGTGGCCAGTGTGCGCCGGCCCTCACGCCATGCCGCAGCCGCGCAGATCGCGACCACCACACCCACGAGCACAACGAGGTACCGATGCGTGAGCTGTGTCGCCACGGCGCCTGCGTCGGGAAGGAGCGGCAGACACACCGGCCACTCGCGACACGCGAGCGACGCGCCGCTGCCACGGACGTACGCGCCGGTGAGGATCAAGAGATAGATCGCAGCAGCAGCGGAGACGTTGAGCAGGCGCGGCAGACCCAGCGGCCGCGCCGTCACGGTCCGGACGACGAGCAGTGTCAGCGTCGCGAGCAGCGCCTCGGCGACCGCGAGATGCGCGGTGACGATGGTCTCCGGCAGCTCCAGCACCACGGTGATCGCACCGAGGACCGACTGCGCGACGACCAGGGCCGCGGCGAGCGTCGCCAGCGCCACGATCTGCGGCTCGCGCCGGAGCCGGGTCCAAGCCACGACGGCGGTCGCGGCGATGAGCGTGATCGAGAGGGCGGCCGACAGTCGATGCGAGTACTCGATGATCGCGCTCGGCTCGAGCGGAGGGATCGGGCTGCCGTGGCAGAGCGGCCAATCCGGACAGCCCAGCCCTGAGCCGGTGACGCGAACGATGACGCCGACGACGACAAGGACGAACGTCCACGACAGCGCGAGGATCGTGAGTGCGCGAAAACCGCCTGCGCGTAGGCCCGAGCTCCGATGCGCTTCGCGCGCCCGCGTCTCCCGATGAATCTCGGGATACGCCCTAGCCATGTCCAGCTGCGGCGACGGCCTCCTTCAATGGACGAGCGCTGTGCACCGGCGGCACGTAGTCGAAGTTGTATGCGGGTGGAGGCGAGGTCGTGGCCCACTCGAGCGTGTCTCCATTCCACGGATCCGCCCCGGCGCGGGCGCCGGCGCGCAAGCTGCGCACGACGTTGATCAGCATGATCAGCACCGAGAGGGCGATGATGAACGCGCCGATCGTCGAGAGCAGATTCAGCGGCGCCCATTCCGGCGCCTGCGGATAGTGGTAGACGCGGCGCGGCATGCCGTCGAGGCCGAGCTCGTGCTGCGGCCAGAAGGCCATGTTGAAGCCGGCGAACATCAGCGCGAACTGCAGGTAGCCGAGCTTGTCCGATAGGAGGCGTCCGGTCATCTTGGGGAACCAGTAGTACAGCCCGGCCATGATCGTGAACACCGATCCGCCGAAGAGCACGTAATGGATGTGCGCGACGACGAAGCACGTGACGGTGAACTCCATGTCGCAGGGCGCGCAAGCGAGGAACACGCCCGAGACGCCGCCGATCACGAACATCGCCAGGAAGCCCAGCGCGAACAGCAGCGCCGGTTTGAGCCAGAGCGAGCCGCCCCAGATCGTCGCCAGCCAGTTGAACATCTTCACGCCGGTCGGAACGGCGATGAGCATCGACGACGCCATGAAGAACAGCTGCAGCGGTACGCCGATACCGGCGACGAACATGTGGTGGCCGAAGACGCTGAAGCCCAGGAATCCGATCGCGACCGAGGAGTAGGCGATGAGCTTGTAGCCGAAGATCGGTTTTCGCGAGAACACCGGCAGGACTTCGCTGATGATGCCGAAACCGGGCAGGATCATGATGTATACCGCTGGGTGCGAGTAATACCAGAACAAGAACTGGTACAGCTTCGGGTCGCTGCCGGCGGCGGTGCTGAAGAACTCGGTGCCAAACACGCGATCGAATAGCAGGAACGTGATCGCGACGGTGATGAACGGCACCGCCAGCACGGTCAGAAACGCGGTCACCAGCTGTGCCCACACGAACAAGGGAATGCGCGAGAAGGTCATGCCGGGAGCCCGCAGCGTGAAGATCGTCACGATGAAGTTGAGCGCGCCGAGGATCGATGACAGGCCGATGAGCTGGATCGCCAGGATCCAGAAGGTTTGGCCGAGCCCGGGCGAGAACTTCGCCGTTGTCAGCGGCACGTACGACGTCCAGCCGCCGGCGGGAAGATCGCCCTGACCGAAGGGGAAGCTGGCGTAGAGCATCAGTCCGCCGGCGAGGAGCAGCCAGTACGACAGCATGTTCAGCCGGGGGAAGGCCATGTCCTTGGCGCCGATCATCAGCGGCAGGACGTAGTTCGCGAAACCGGTGAAGACCGGGATGACGAAGAGGAAGATCATCGTCGTGGCGTGCATCGTGAACATCTCGTTGTATTGGGCCGCGGTGAGGAGCTTCTGGTCCGGTCCGGCGAGCTGGGATCGCACCAGCAGCGCCTCGAGACCGCCGATGAAGAAAAAGATGAAGGTCGTGACCAGGTAGAGGATCCCGATCTTCTTGTGGTCGGTGGTCGTCAGCCACTCGACGAGCGCGCTCCGGCGTTCCTCGACGATGACCGGACCGGGAGCGACACGAGGCAGGGGATGCGTGATCGTGGCCATGCGGGAACTAGTGAATCGGCGTGGAAGGCCGATGTCAAACGAGGGTTCGAAGATGGCGGAATGCGTGTTCTGCGCGATCGTTCGTGGGTCGGAGAAGGCCGAGATCGTCTTCCGCGACGACGTCGTGGTGGCCTTTCTCGACCACCGGCCACTACAGCGCGGCCACACGCTGGTGGCGCCGGTGGCCCACGTTGCGACCTTCGACGACCTCCCCGAGGCCCAGATCGGACCGTTGTTCTCTCGGGTGCGACTGGTCAAGCGAGCGCTGGAGTCGGCTCTGCGAGCCGACGGTGCCTTCATCGCGCTCAACGACCGCGTCAGCCAGAGCGTGGCGCACCTTCACGTCCACGTCGTGCCGCGCTGGCGCAACGACAAGCTGTTCAGCGCGGCGCTGGTGTGGAAGCGGCAGCCGTACCGCTCGGAAGAGGAGATCACCGCGATCGGCGCGTCGGTTCGCGACATCGTCGCGAAGGCACATCAGGCCTAGGACAAGCGCGCTGGATCGCGGTCGATGACCACGATCTCGGCGTGCTTGCGCCGGGGGAGTCGTTAGCTCAGGCGAGCGCTCCGCAGCCGCAGCGAATTCGAGACCACAGTCACCGACGACAATGCCATCGCCGCCGCCGCAAGCATCGGGGCCAATAGCCACCCGGTGAAGGGGTAGAACGCACCGGCAGCCAGCGGGATAAGCGCGACGTTGTAAAAGAACGCCCAGAACAGGTTCTGCCAGATCGTTCGCACCGTCTTGCGCGAGAGCTCGATCGCTCGCGACACCGCGCGCAGATCGGAGCCGATCAGGACGATGTCGCCAGTCTCGATCGCGACATCGGTGCCGGTGCCGATCGCGACCCCGAGGTCGGCCTGCGCGAGGGCGGGCGCATCGTTCACGCCGTCGCCGACCATGGCGACCACCTTCCCCTCCTGCTGGAGGCGCTTCACATGCGCCGCCTTTTCGTCTGGGAGCACTTGCGCGAAGAAGCGGTCGACGCCCGCCTGGGCCGCGATCGCCGCTGCCGTGCGCTCGTTGTCGCCGGTGATCATCACCACCTCCAGACCGAGGCGCTTGAGCGCCACAACGCCCTCGCACGCAGTCGGACGAAGCGTGTCAGCAATGGCGATGACGCCTCGCGGCTGGCCGTCCACAGCCACGAGCACTGTCGACTTGCCCTCGGCGGCGAGCTCCGCGCCCAGCCCATTCGCCGCCACGAATTGCGGGCTGCCCACGCGTACCTCGCGGCCCGCGATGCGCGCGACGACCCCGAGGCCGCTCCGCGATTCGAACCGCTCGGGGTCGGAGACGATCAGGCCGCGGGCGAGCGCTGCCGCAACGATCGCTTGGGCCAGCGGATGCTCGCTTTGACGCTCGGCGGTCGCGGCGAGAGCGAGCAGTTCAGTCTCGTCGAATCCGTTGCTCGCGACGAGGTCGGTCACCACGGGCTTGCCTTCGGTCAACGTGCCAGTCTTGTCCAGCACCACCGTTCGCACTTTGCCAGCCCGCTCCAGCGCCTCGGCGCTCTTGATCAGAATGCCCATCTCGGCGCCACGCCCGGTCCCGACCATGATCGCCGTCGGGGTCGCGAGACCCATGGCGCAGGGGCAGGCGATGATGAGCACGGCGACGAAGACCGTGATCGCATAGGCGAGCGAGGGCTGCGGGCCGAGGACGAACCAGGCCAGCGCGGCCAGCGTCGCGACCAGGAACACGGCGGGAACGAAGTAGCTCGCCACGAGATCCGCGAGCCGCTGGATCGGGGCCTTCGACGCCTGCGCCTCCTCGACCAGTCGGATGATCTGCGCCAGGAGCGTCTGCTGACCGACCCGCATGGCGCGGAAGCGGAACGAGCCGCTGGTGTTGAGCGTGCCGCCGATGACCTCATCGCCCGGCTGCTTGTCCACCGGCATGCTCTCCCCGGTCACCATCGACTGGTTCACCGCGCTGGAGCCGGCGAGGACGAGCCCGTCGACTGCGACCTTCTCTCCCGGACGAACGATCACGACGTCGCCGACGCGCACATCTTCGATCGGGACCTCGACTTCCTCGCCGAGCTTGCGCCGCACGCGCGCGGTCTTCGCACCGAGCTGCATGAGCTTCTTGATCGCATCCGAGGTGTGCGCCCGGGCGCGTGCCTCCAGGTATCGGCCGAGAAGTACCAGCGCGATGATCACCGCGCTCGTCTCGTAGTACAGATACATGCGCGGCTCGAGGCCGGCAGCAGAGAACACGCTCGAGAAGAACGTCGCCACGACGGAGATGCCGTACGCGGCGGTCGTGCCGACCGCGATCAGCGTGCTCATGTTCGTCTGGCGGTGCCGAGCGGCGGAGATCGCGCCGACGTAGAAGGGCCAGCCGGAGTAGAACTGAACCGGGGTCGCCAGCGCGAAGAGAAGATAGGCGCGCCAGTCGGCGCGCTCGAGGTCCGGGAACACAAGTGGCGACATCGCGAGCACCATCGCAAGCGCGCCCAGCACCGCGGCAACCACGAAACGTCGACGCGTCTGCGACAGCGCAGCGCGCCGCGCCTCGATCTCCCGATCTTCCGCAGCCTCGCGACGACGCGCGCCGTATCCCCGTGCCTTGACCGCGCCGACGAGCTGATCGAACTCGACGCGATCCGGATCGATCCGCACCCGCGCGGTCTCGGTCGCCAGATTCACGCTCGCCTGCTCCACGCCCGGGACCTTCTGCAGCGCCGTCTCGACCGTGCGAACACAGCTGGCGCAGGTCATCCCCTCGATCGCGAGGGTCAGGTCGCGTTCCTTGGGCTCAGCGGTCGTACTCATGTCAGTTGAACCTGCCAAACAGGCGTCAGCGGCGTGTTTCATCGGCCTTTTTCGTGGTCGATTCTATCCCCTCCCCCAGGGGCAGGGGACGTCG
>VBHP01000101.1 GCA_005881435.1 Chloroflexota bacterium
AGAGGTTGGGATTGGCCGGTGTCCTGGGCGCGGCTGTGCCCGGAGGCGCGAAAGCTCCGCCACAGGAGGCGAGGATGAGGGCGAGCGCGAGGAAACGCTTCACGGCATCAGGACCTTTCCGGCGTCGGCAAGGTCGTAGCCGCCGAGCAATTCGATGGCGCGACGATGTGCCCGGTCCGCGAGCGCCGCGCGCAGGCTCTCGACTCGGGGATCGTCGAGAAGCTCGCGCGCGAGCGCGAAGTCGAAGCGTTCCCATGCCAGGGGAAAGAAACCCAGCCCGTAGCGCACCGCGGTCGCACGCGTCGCGGTGCCGGCGTCGGCCTCGCCGCGCAGGACCGCCGCGGCGACCTCGGCGTGCGTCTGCACCTCGCCGGCGACGCGTCGGACCAGGTTCCTCGGCACCGTTCGATCGAAGAGCAGGCGCGTCCCGGTCCCCGGCCGACGCAGCACGAGGCGCAGCGAGCCAAGATCTTCGAGGCGCGCGAGCTTTCGTCCCGAGCGGAGAACCACGCCCTGCTCGCGACGGGCGAACCGGATCAGCGCCGCTCGCGGCAGCGCCGCCGCGCTGCGCTTGGCGTTGTCGTCGAGATGGATCGCGGCCAAGTCGGCCTCCCCGGCTCGGAGGCTGTCGAGACCCGCGGTGCTGCCGAGAGTCGTGAGCGAGAGCAACAGACCTGGACGCAGCCGGTCCGCGAGCAGGACGAGGCCGGAGTCATCGCTGCCGGCGACGAGCAGCGGTCGGCGTCCGCGGCCGGCCTGTCCGAGCTCGAACAGATCGTCGACGCGACGGTCGAGAGCGCGGGCGAAGCGCAACGCCACCTCGACCGACGGGACAGAGGCGCCACGCTCGATGGCGATGACTGTCTGCCGGCTGGTCCCCGACAGGTCGGCGAGGCGCGCTTGCGAAAGCCGGCGACGGGCGCGAGCCTCTTTGACGTGATTCGCGATCGTCATGCCGGAGGAGTGTGACATACAAAATGTCAAGTGCTCTTGACCAAACCAAACCGCTTGTCCTCGCCTCGGCTTCGCCGCGCCGGCGCGAGCTGCTGGCGCTGCTTGGAGCTCCGTTTGATTCGCGCGAGGCGGCGATCGACGAAGCGGCGGCGGCCGAGCCGGCACGGGCGAAAGCGCTGGCGGTGCGGGCGCGCGCCGCCACGATCGTCGCTGCCGACACGCGGATCCGCAGCGAGGGCGATGAGCTCGGCAAGCCAAAAGACGCGTCAGAAGCGATCGCGATGCTGCTGCGACTCTCCGGTCGCACGCACGAGGTGATCACCGACGTCGCGGTGGTGGACGCCGCGGGTCGCGAGACGCACTTCTCCGTAAGAAGCAGAGTGCGGATGCGCACATTCAGTCGCGACGAGGTGGAGGCGTACGTCGCGACGGGCGAAGCGCTGGATGCGGCGGGCGCGTACAAGGTGCAGGGGCTGGGGCGGGCACTCGTCGAAGCTGTCGATGGTTGTCTGGCGAACGTGGTCGGCTTTCCGCTGTGCCACGTCTACGAGGCACTCCGGCGCGCCGGCCGCGCATTTCCGCAGCGCCCAGAGAACGCCTGCCAGAGGCACTTCGCGTTCGTCTGTCCGGTTTGGCGCCGGGCGCAGGCGCAAGGCCGTGCGCTGCGCGACGGCGCGTCGTATCCGACGTGGAGCGAAACGGCGGCCACGCTCGTGCGGCTGAGCGGCGCGTCGCACCCCCGATAAGCAGCGTTCGCAGCGCCGATGCGGGGCCAGTAACGCGCGTCCCCCGACCGGGGGCGCGGGTACTAGCGCGTCACGCGTACGACCGTACCCGCTGCCATGACTAGAAAGGACTGTCCCCGCCGCGCAGCATCACCGCGGGATGCGCTTCTGGCATAAGGTCCTCATCGCTCTGGTGGTGGTCGGTGTCGTGCCGATCGTGCTCGTGAGCGCGGTAAGTGTGACCAGGACGCGCGACCAGCTCACCGCCCTCGGGGTCACCAACATTCAGCAACGTTCGAGCTCGACCGCGAGCGCTATCGATGCGTACCTCCAGAGCCGGCTCGGCGACATCGTCCTCGTCGCGAAGCTCCCGGAGATCACGCGATATGCACAAAACCTCGGAGACGCCGCCGCCAAGACCAGCGCCCGGGCGGCGCTGTCCGCGGCCGCGGCCCGATCGCCGGAGTACGAATCAGTGGCCGTGGTGGACAAGAACGGAACGATTGCCGCCGCGTCGATCCAGAGCGACGAAGGCACCAGCGTGAAGTTCCGCGAGTACTTCATCACCGCCTTCGGCGGCACGCCCTACATCAGCGATCCGTCCTATTCGGTGATCACCCTCCGCCCAGCGCTGTTCTTCTCCTCGCCGGTACGCGATGCCAACGGCCAGGTGGCGGCGGTCGTTCGGACGCGCGTGAACCTCAACGCGGTCTGGGACCTGGTCGAGGCCGATGCCGGCTCGGTCGGCTCTGGCGCGCATGGATTCCTCGTCGACGACTACGGCATCCGCATCGCCGTGTCGGAGACGAAAGGTCATCGCGACCAGGCCGACTCGTTGATCTACAAGCCCATCGCTCCGATCGATCCGCAGGTGGCCGCAAAGCTCGCCGCGGACAAGCGGTTCGGCGCGAAGACGCCCGACCAGCTCGTCGTCGATCCGCTGCCCGAGCTCAAGACCGCAATGGACACCCTGAAGTCCGCCGGATCGTCCATGGCTTTCGCGTATTCGCTCGCTGGTGCGGACCAGCGCGGCGTGACGACGCGCCTCCGATCGAAGCCCTGGTCGTATGTCCTGGCCGTGCCGCTGACGGATTACACCCGTGCGGCCGACGACGCGACGGTGAACGCCGCTCTGACCATTGCGATCGGCCTCCTGCTATCGCTGTTGATGGCGGTGGTGCTGACCCGTTCGCTGGTCGGGCCGCTGCGCGGACTGCTGCATCGGGCGACGCAGGTCTCCACCGGGGATATCGACCTGCGCGAGGCGTACTTCGACACGCAGACCGGAGACGACGTGATCCGCGAAGTCGCGTCGGCCTTCGATCGCATGCTCACAGCGCTGCGCTTCTACGCCCTCGCGGATGAGGACGCGGCGCGCGCCGCGCGCACCCGATGAACGCGCTGGCGCAGCAGCTCCTCACCGTCTGCAAGCGCTACCTCGGCCCGGCGGCCGCGCCGTTCCTGCACGGGGAGCTGCGGGCGATCGGCAGCGACACGAACCGTGTCGACACGGCACACCTTGGGCTGCTCGTCACGTCGGCCATGCCGCGGGCGGCGCAGCTCATGGGCCAGGGCAAGGCCGCCGAGCTTCGGACCGCGATCCTGGCGTGCGGATCCATGCCGGACCGCCGCCCCACCGAAGGCGGGCACCGTTTGGCCAGCGATGCGGCGGCCTCGCTTCTGGCGAAGGGACGGCCGCGCGAGGCCGGGCTCGCCTACCGCGAGCTCGTCGCGAAGCACGGCGACACCGATTCGTACCGTGGGCTGGCGAAGGCTCTCATCGCCGCGGGTGACAGCGACGGCGCGGTCCGGGCACTTCGTGACGGAGCCGCGGTGCGGCTGCGCGGGCACGATCGGGCCGGGGAGCTCGACCTTCTCTCCGAAGCCGTTGTCCTCGCCCCGACCGACCTCTCCGCGCATCGCCGGATCGCAGCGGCGCTGGCGAACGGCGGCGATCTCGTCGGTGCCTGCGCCGAGTACCGGCGCTTCGTCGAAGCCGTCATCGAATCCGGCGATGTCCGCCGCGCGCTGCTCGAGCTTGCCTACGGCCGGGAGATCCTGGGTGAGCTGCCGGAGCTCCTCGCTCTCGTCGACCGCGTCACCGCACGCTCAGCCCCCGAACGTGCGCATTCGGTCGACGAGCCGAGGAGCTCCGAAGCTCCTGATCCGAACGAGCCGATCGACTTCCAGAAGGCGGCGTTGCGGAAGCGCCTCCGCGAACCGTGGTCGCACAACGACGACCTCGATGCGGTCATGGCGACCCTGGAGGTCTCGGGAACGGACGCCGAGGCGGCCACGAGGGCACACATGCGCGCAGGGATATTGCTCGGCGCCCGCGACTCGCGCGCTCCCGAGGCGGTGCTCGACGCCGCGCGCCGGCTGCTGCAGCTCGACCGCACCCGCGCCGCGGCGGACATCCTGCTGGCGATGGTCAACGCCGGCAGAGAAGCGCTCGAGGCGCACGTCCTGCTCGCCGACGCCATCCGGCGTCTCGGCCGCGACGACCTCGCCGACGAAAAACTGCGCTTGATCGGGATCCTGGCGCGGTCCACGTCTGGCGATCAGGCCGCGCGGACGGCCGAGTCGGCCGACAGCGCCGCCTCCGCGAGCCGCAACACCGCGCCGCTCGTCGCGGCGTCAGGCGTCCAGCGCGCCGCGCCGATCCGCACCGCGTAGCGCGCGCCGCGGAAGCCCTTCACCGTCGCCTGCATCGCGCCCAGACTCTCGAACAGCCGCGCACGCAACAGCTCCGCCGTTCCGATGTACTCGTCGCCAGGGACGATCAGACACACCCCGCTCGCTCCGTACCGATGCGCCGAGACGTCCGCGGCAAAGGTCGACCGGGCACGGCCGATGGTCTCGCGGAGCGAGCGCTGCAGCATCGCGACACTGACGGCGGGTCGCGAATGGGCGATGGCGATGTCCGCGAGCACGACGGCGAAGCGCGGACCGCCTTCGCGCGCTCGGCGAGCGACGTCGCGGATCTCCGCGATCACGACGCGCTCGCGATGCAATTCAGCGGTGCGATCAGGGAGCATCGGCAGCGACGTTCCGCCGTCACCGGGGGGCTGCGGCTGCGGCACATCGCCCGCGAGCAGGCGGTTCACGATCGCGAGGAGCCGCTGCCAGACGACCCGCTGCGCATCACGTTCGCGACGGCCCATCGGAGTGATCGCGATCGCGCCAAGCTCGGCCGGCACGACCAGTCCCGCGTCGATGAGCTGCGACACGGCCTTGGTGAACGTCCCGCCCTCGAGTGGCAGCACGCCGTCGGTGTTGTGGAGCGCCGCGAGAATGGCGGCGGGCCGCTGTGGTCCCGGCTCCAGTGCATGAAGAATGAACAGTCGATAGAAGGGCTTCCGATGCCCACGTTGTCGCCTCCGAGTACCGGTCTCGGTCAGTACCTCGTGGCGGGCTTGCGGTTCAGGAGAGCTCGGCGCTGACCTGCATCGCGAAGTACGACGCCAGACCGAGCGAGAGCGCGGCCACGACCGTCTCACCCAGCGGCGACTGGCCGCTCAATGCGCGTGCGATCGCGAGCGGTGTGAACACCGCGACACCGGCCAGGAAGGCGAGCGCGCCAAGCGTGACGTAGGCGCGTCGAAGGAACGGATCGAATTCGCTCTTCGGCGCTCGACCGAGCCAGGCGCGATGCAGCAAGAAAACGAACAGACCGACGATCGCCTGCGTCACACCGTAGGCAGTGGGCGGCACGCCGAGCGGCGGCGGCACGAATGTCGCGCCGGCGCCGAGCACGAAGAGACCCAGCCCTCCGAGCATCGCCAGGCGGATGTACGCGCCGAGGAAAAAGGCGGGCGGCAGATCGAGCCGCATCGCGCGCTCGCTAGCGGCCGGAGTCGACTTCCATCGCCTTGGCGATGGTGGTAAGGAACTCCTTGTTGGTTTTGGTCTTGGAGAGTCGCTGGAGCAGCAGCTCCGTGCCCTCGATCTGTCCGACGGCGGAGAGCATCTTGCGCAGCATGATCACCTGCTTGAGCACGTCGGGCGTCAGCAGAAGCTCCTCGCGACGCGTGCCCGAGCGCGGGATATCGATCGCCGGGAAGGTGCGTCGCTCCTGGAGCTTGCGGTCGAGGATCATCTCCATGTTGCCCGTGCCCTTGAACTCCTCGTAGATCACGTCATCGAGTCGGGAGTTCGTATCGATGAGGCACGTGGCAATGATCGTGAGCGATCCGCCGTCCTCGGACTCGACGTTGCGCGCGGCGCCGAAGAAGCGCTTCGGCGGGTACAGCGCCACCGGGTCGAGGCCACCAGACAGCGTCCGACCGCTGGGCGGGACCGCCAGGTTGTAGGCACGCGCAAGACGGGTGATCGAGTCGAGCAGGATCACGACGTCGCGGCCCGTCTCGACAAGACGCTTGGCCCGCTCGAGCGCGAGTTCCGCTACCCGGGTGTGGTTTTCTGTCGGCTCGTCGAAGGTCGAGGAGAAGACCTCGCCCTTCACCGAGCGGCGGACGTCTGTGACCTCCTCGGGTCGCTCGCCGACGAGCACGACCATGATGTGAACGTCGTCGTAATTGCCGGCAATACCGTTGGCGATGTCCTTGAGCACCGTCGTCTTCCCGGCCTTTGGCGGCGACACGATGAGGCCGCGCTGACCCTTGCCGACGGGGACCACGAGGTTGATCAGGCGCTGGGTGATGTTCGCGTTCGGCATCTCGAGGTCGAACATATCGTCGGGGAAGATCGGAACGAGGTTCTCGAAGTGCGGCCTGCGCTTCGCGACCTCAGGGTCGACGCCGTTGACGGCCTCGACTCGCAGCAGGCTGAAATATTTCTCGCTGTCCTTCGGCGGACGCGTCTGACCCGTGACGAAGTCGCCGGTCCGCAGGCCGAAGCGGCGGATTTGGCTGGACGAGACGTACACGTCGTTGGGCGAGGGGAGGAGGCTGCGCTGACGAAGGAAGCCGAAGCCATCCTCGACGATCTCAAGGATGCCTTGCGCGAAGATGTTGCCCTGCTGCTCGGTCTGTGCCTGCAGTACGCGCATCACGAGCTCTTCGTGCTTGCCCTCCTTCGCGTCTTTGACACCGAGCGTCTCCGCGACCTTGCGAAGCTCGGCGAGCTTCATGTCATTGAGCTCGGTGATCGTGTACCAGTGACGCGCCTCTCGAACCGGCGCGCGCTCCTGAGTGTCCTCGCGTAGACGCGGTCGCTCGCCGTTCGTCGGGCGTTCGGTGTCCGTTTGCGATTGCTGAGGTGTGGAGGGTGCGGAACTCTGCTCTTCAGGGTTTGGGGTCGAGTCCATTGGTTGGCTTTCCAAGTATTGAGTGCTCCTACGTAAGGGGAATCTGGTCCGTCATTGGGACTGTGCGCGCCACGCCTTAGTCGCGGCTGCGCTTCATAAGGGGATCGTCGCTAGCAGTATACCCCACGATCCCGCTTCTTCATAGCGAACCCGTCGCTAACGCTGCTCGACGGGCACGTAGCGCAAGCCGCGCGCTCCGGTGTACTCCGACTCCGGTCGGATCAGACGGTTGTCGTCGTGCTGCTCCGTGACGTGCGCGCACCACCCGGCCATACGGCCGATGGCGAAGATCGAGGTACCGAGATCGGCATCGATCCCGAGCAGGCTGTACGTCGTGGCCGCGAAGTAGTCGACGTTCGGGAAGAGCTTGACGCTGTGGCCCTGCCACAGCCGCGGCACCACCTCTTCCAGTCGCTCCTGGATGTCGACGAGCGTGCCGTTGGCGCTGTGTTGCGCGAGCTCGCGCGCCATACGATGCAGGTGCTTGGCGCGGGGGTCGAAGTCCTTGTACACGCGATGTCCCCACCCCGACAGCTTGCCTTTCTTGGCAAAGAGCTGCTCGACGTAGCTCTGCGCGCGATCGGGCGTTCCGATCTCCTTCAGCTGCTTCATCGTCCCGTCGGTGGCGCCGCCGTGCAGCGGCCCCTTCAGCGCGGCGAGCGCCGCCGCTATCGCCGCATGCATGTCCGCATTCGTGCCCGCGACGACGCGCGCCGTGAACGTCGAGGCATTGAAGCCGTGATCCGCCTGCAGGATGAACGCGACATTGAGGATCCTCGGCGCATCCTTGAGGGCTTTGTCGCCAAAGGCCATCCAGGCGAAGTTCTCGGCGTGATTCTTTTTTGGATCGGGCGCGATCGGTTCCAGGCCCGCACGGCGGCGCATGTACGCCGCGACGATCGTCGGCATCCTCGCCACGAGTCGCGTCGCCTTGCGCAGATTGGCGGCGTGCGAGTTGTCGCCCTCGTCGGGGTCTTCCAGTGCGCTCGCGGATACGACCGTGCGCATCGCGTCCATCGGGGTTCCGTTCTTCATCTCGCCCACCAGGCGCAGAAGGAACGGCGAGAGCGCGCGCTCCTTCGCGAGCGACTCGCCGAACCGCGCCAGGTCGTTGCGATTCGGTAGCTTTCCCGTCAGCAGGAGGTACGCGACCTCCTCATAGCTGGCCCGCTCGGCGAGGTCGTCGATGTCATAGCCGCGGTAAACCAGGCTGCCGGCGGGGTCGACCATCGAGATGGCCGTGGTGCCAGCGATGACGTCCTGCAGGCCGCGCGTGGCGACAGGGGCGGGTTCGATCACGACTTCTCTGAGCTCCAGTGGACGTTCCGAGTCACGGAATCGAGGCCTCCGCGCTGACTCAAATCTACCCATTTCGGTGCCGGAGCGCCCTGGGATCCGCCTGAATTCGGCCGCTGTGATGGGCTTTTTTGGCCCCTTGCGTCGCCCAGGATGCCCGAGTACAGTCCCGACCAGCGACGTACCTGAGGACTAAACGACGATCGCCGCAAGGTAACAACAGCTCGGCGAACGGCGTTAGGCCGAGGGACTGAAAAAGTCTTGCCCCTCATCCCACCCACCGGCGGAGGGCGACGGCGACGAGCCGGCGCCCTTTCGCTATTCAAAGCCCGCAGCACGTCGGCCCCTCCTCTAGCGTTCTTCCGAGCGTGATCAGCAATGCCCTGGCGCGTCGACGCCGCAAGACGGTCACCACGATGGCCCTTCGAGATCGCGCCCTGGCGGCCCAGCGGTACCTGGCGTCGCACCGGCTTCCGCCGGAGCAAGGTCGCCCGTACCGCCACATCATCCGCCAGGGTCTGGCGATCGCGGTGCTGCTCGTGATCGGGCTGCTGGTCGCTGATCAATCCGTCGCGGGGGTGCGCGGCACACTCGACGCGCTCGGCGATGCGATCGCGCGCGCGATGCCGGTGCCGATCATCGACCGGCCGGCGCAGGCGACGACCGAGCCGGTCGCGCCGAATGCCGCCCCGATCCTGGACAGCATCGAGCGCGTCACGAAAAACTCGCGCCTGGTCGTGTCCGGTCGCTTGCCGTCGTTCGCGCTCGGCGGCGACCCGCGCATCGAAGTCGCGGTGAATGGGGTCCTCGCCGCCGCGCCGGGCGTCGATGCCGACGGCAAGTTCCAGTCGACCGTGACGCTGGCGAACGGTTCGAACACCATCGTCGTCACCGTGGTGCGTGGCGACGAACGCGCGAGCGCGTTGCCGCGCACGATCCTCTTCGACACGTTGCCGCCGACGCTCACGCTGACCACGCCCACCGACGGCGCGACGGTCGATGGTCCGAACGTTGCCGTCGAAGGCAAGACCGAGACCGGTGTCACGGTCACGCTCAACGGCAACGGCACGAACGTGACTCCGGACGGCACGTTCGCGTCGACGATCCCGGCATCGCTCGGACCATTGACCATCGACATCGTCGCGCGGGATCAGGCCGGCAACGAGACCAAGAAGACGCTGCACGTCACGGTGCAGCAGAGTGCTCAGACAGCATCGCTGTTCGTGACCGTGACGCTCGACCGGGTCAGCGCCAAGCCCGGCGCGACCGTCACGGGCGACATCGCCGTGAGCGACCACGGCCTACCCGTGCCGTTCGCGAGCGTGACCGTGAACGTCGGCTTGACCACCGTAGTGCGCAGCATCACGGACTCGACCGGTCATTACCGCGTGACGTTCACCGCGCCGTCGACCGAAGGCTTCGTCCAGGTGACCGCGCTCGTCACCGGCACGAACAACAGCAACGGTCGGGGCGGCGCGACGCTAGAGGTCACGCGGAGCTAGCGCGCATGGACTGGCTCTGGGGCGTGGGCGCGCTCGTTCTGATCTTCGGACCGCTGGTGTGGCTGCTGCTCAGTGCGCGGCGCGGGTTGCGCCGCGATGACGACGATACGCGGCACGATTGGCCGACTCCCCGCTAGCCGATCTCACCGGGACGGTGTGGGCGAGGACGTGCGAATGGTCGGCGTGGGAATCGGCGTGGGCGTCGGCGAGACGGATGGCGTCGGCGTCGGTGAGGGACTCGGACTCGGGCCGAGCGACATCACGAGGTCAACCGGCCAATCTCTCGGCACCGACTGACCGCTCGTGGGGTTCTGTCCGAGGACACGATTCGCCTGAACCAGGGCATCGTTGCGTTCGGTGGTCGTGCCGAGTTTCAAGCCGTTGTCTTCCAACGCTTTTCGTGCGTCGGCCAGCGTCCTTCCGAGTACGTTCGGAACAGTCACGTTCGCCGGCCCGGCCGAGATCCAGATCGTGACCGTGTCGTTCGGCGCGGCGACGGTGCCTGGTTGGGGATCCTGCTTGTACACAGTGCCGGCTTTCTCCGGACGTGCATCCGGCCCGAGCACCTCCGCACGTAAGCCGGCGGTGAGGATCGCGGCGCGAGCCTGGTCGCGCTCCAGGCTGACCAGGTTCGGAACGGAGATTGTCGCCGGCGCGGCGCCGAGCAGGAAGAACAGACCCAGGCCGATCAGGCCGACGGCGGCGACGAGCGCCACGAAGAAAGCCGCAACCGGGCGCGCCTGTGTTTGCGCCGGAAGAGCGGCTTGCCCGCGTCTGGGCGCGACACGGGTATCTCTCCGCACGGCCGGCAGCACTATCGGTGCGGTGCTCTCGAGCGCCTCGGTCGCCGCGCGCGGAGGGTGATGGCTCGCGAGGTCGTTCTCGAGCTCCGATGCCGTTCGATAGCGTCGCTCCGGATCGCGCTGCATCGCGCGCTCGATGACGCCCGATAGCCACTGCGGGATCGACGGCTCGACGGCGTGCGGCGGTCGCGGCGCCTCGGACAGCCGCCGCACCGCTATCGCGGCGGGCGCGTCGTCGTCGAACGGTCGCTCCCCGGTCGCCGCTTCATAGAGCACGACACCGAGGGAGTAGAGGTCGCTGCGCTCGTCGACAGTCGTCCCCTGGACCTGCTCCGGCGAGAGGTAGTGCACGCTGCCGAGCGTCATGCCGGCCTTGGTCTGTGTCGCACTGCCGAGAGCGCGCACGATGCCGAAGTCGGTGAGCTTCGGTGTGCCCTCGCCGTCGATGAGGATGTTCGCCGGCTTGATGTCGCGATGGATCAGGCCGCGGCGGTGCGCCACAGACAGGCCGCGCGCGACGCCTGCCCCGATGCGCGCCACCTCATCGGGTTGTAGCCGACCGTCGCGCGCGATGCGCGAGCGCAGGTCTTCGCCGTCGACGAGCTCCATGACCATGTACGGGATGCCGTCCTCTTCGCCGTAATCGAGAACGTCGACGATGTTCGGGTGCGAGATCGACGCTGCCGCGCGCGCCTCTTGCAGGAACCGCGCGCGGAAGTCGGCATCGTTCGAGATCTTGTCGGCCATCAGCTTCACCGCGACGGGTCGGTCGAGACGCACATCGCGCGCGCGCCAGACCGTCGCCATCCCGCCTTCGCCGATGATCTTCTCGAGCTCGTAGCGCTCCGCGAGCACTCGCTCCATCGAGTTCATTGTCGCGGCGTCGGGGCAATCCTGTGAAACTTCGTTCATGGACGCGGGCACCTTCGTGCTGATCAGCCTCGCGGGGGGCGCGTCGCTGCTGCTCTACGGCATCCGTCTGGTCGGCGAGGGCCTGCAACGCGCCGCCGGTGCCCGGCTGCGTCACCTGCTCACCACGCTCGCCGGCGGCCGGCTGCGAGGGCTCGTCGTCGGCGCCGGCGTCACGGCGCTGCTGCAATCGTCCAGCGCGACCACGGTGATGCTCGTCGGGTTCGGCGTCGTGCTCGGTGCGGATATCGGCACGACGGTCACGGTGCAGTTGATCGCGTTCAACATCCTCAACTACTCGCTGCTGGTCGTGTTCCTCGGCTCGCTGCTCATGGCCTTCCGGGGCACGACGCGCGCGCTCGGTCAGGCCGTCTTCGGCTTCGGGCTGCTCTTCTTGGCGATGAAGCTGTTGCAGGACGGGATGGCGCCGGTCCGCGACAACCAGCTGGTGCAAGAAGTGATGGTCGCACTCGGATCGCAGCCGATCGTGCTCATTGCCTTCGCGGCGCTGTTCACCGCGATGGTCCGTTCCAGCGCGGCGACGATCGGCCTGGCGATGGCGTTCGCGAGCCAGGGGCTCCTTCGGCTCGACGGAGCGATCCCGATCATCTTCGGCGCGAACATCGGCACCGCCGGGACCGCCGTGCTCGCGAGCCTTGGCGCGAACGTCGAAGCTCGCCGCGTCGCGGCGGCGCACGTCCTGTTCAAGGTCGTCGGCGTGCTGCTGTTTCTCTTGTTCATCCAGCCGTTCGCGCAGCTCGTCGCGTCGACCAGCCCCGATCCGGCCCGCCAGATCGCCAACGCCCACACCATCTTCAACGTGGCCCTGGCGCTGCTCTTTCTGCCGGTCTCGAATCTCGTGGCCGACTGGATCACGCGGACGATCCCCGACACGTCCACGCCGCAGCTGGGCGCGATCTATCTGGACAATCGCGTGCTGGACACCCCCGCGCTGGCGCTCGGACAGGCGACCCGCGAAGTTCTTCGCATGGCGGACCTCGTGCTTACGAGCGTGCGGCAGACCATCGACGTATTCCGTACGGACGACGAGGATCTGTTGCGCCAGATCGTCCGGCGCGACGATCAGATCGACCGCTTGGAGGAGGACATCAAGCAGTACCTGACCAAGCTGCGGATCCAGAGCCTCGACGAGGACCAGGCCAAGCGCGAGCGCGCGATCCTCTTCGTGATCACCGATCTCGAGGCCATCGGCGACGTCATCGACAAGAACCTGATGGAGCTCGCCGAGAAAAAGCGTCGCGGCGGTCACCGCTTCAGCGAGCGCGGCTGGGAAGAGATCGTGGCATTGCATACAAAGGTCGTCGAGAATCTCGAGCTCGCGATCACGGCGTTCGCGGCGCAAGATCGGTCGCTCGCGGAGAAGGTCGTGCGGCACAAGGCCAACATCAACGTCATCGAACGCGAGTACCGGCAGACACACATCGGGCGCCTGCACGAGGGCCTGCGCGAATCCATCGACACCTCCAGCATCCATCTGGACGTGCTGGCCAACCTCAAACGGATCAACTCGCTGACCACCAACATCGCCTACGTCGTCCTCGGCCAGTCCTGACCGATGTCGCGCGGCCGGGCGTTCATCGGCACCTCGGGCTTCGGATATGCGACGTGGATCCCAAACTTCTATCCCGAGCGCACGAGAGCGAAGGACTTCTTGAAGGTGTACGCCACCAAGCTCTCCTCGGTGGAGAGCAACTTCACCTTCAATCAGCTGCCGACGGAGAAAGCGTTGGCGTCGTGGGTCGCGGCGACGCCCGAGTCTTTCCGCTTCGCTTTGAAGGCGAGCCGGCGGATCACGCACTTCACGCTGCTGCACGACACGACCGAATCGCTGCCCCGCTTCCTGGAGCGCGCTCGCGAATTGGGTTCGCGACTTGGGTGCGTGCTGTTCCAAACGCCGCCCTGGCTCAAGCGCGACGACGAGCTGCTGCGGTCGTTCCTGGGGGCGCTGCCGGCCCCCGCGCCGCGGGCCGCGTTCGAGTTCCGGAGCGATACCTGGTACGACGAGGGCGTCTACGCGATCTTGGGCGAGCGCAACATCGCGCTGTGCACCGCGGAGGGCGAGCGCGCGCCGGCGCCGTTCACGGTCACCGCGGACTTCGTGTACCTGCGGCTTCGCAATAAGGACGAGCCGTATACCGCGGAGACGCTCGCCATCTGGCGCGATCGACTCGGCGCGGTGCTGGAAGGTGGACGAGACGTGTACGCCTATCTGTACCACGACGAGCTTGGCGCGAACGCACTGATGGCGATGTGGCTCGCCGAGCAACTGTCCTGAGCGACGTCGATGCGTTCGCCGCGGTACGTGCGCTTGCGATTGTCGCCGCCGGCGTGGTGGTCGTCCGCATCCTGTCGGGCGTGCGCGGCGAGCGCGTCGTGGCCAGGACCGCGTGGCAGTACGTCTGGGTGCTGTATGTCATCGACTACGTCATCGTGCTGAGGCATCCGCTGCCGA
>VBHP01000106.1 GCA_005881435.1 Chloroflexota bacterium
TGTATGCGGCATACAAAGCGAATGCATTGCCTCGATTCACCGGAGTGACCGTTTCGTCGGCCACCTTTTACATGGCATGCACAGCTCCGTCGCTTTCCTTCGTGCAGCAGGGCACGGTGACGAACCAGGTCTGTGGCAACCTGACCATCCGCGGTCAGAGTTTCCCGGACTTCGGCACTCCGAAGCTGCAGATCAGAGTCAGTGCGACTGGCGAGATCCTCTGGGCGCCGCTCTCGATTGTGACCGGGAAGGCCGGCGCATGGCAGCTGGATTGGGCGACGCCGACAGGGCTCGTTACCAGTGACGACACAGTCCTCGTCGCTGACAACGAGGGGACGATGTTAGCGAGCGCGCCACTCTTCATCCGCTGCGGAACAACGGCGACGCCGACGCGAACGCCTGCGCCGACCGTGTCGTCGCCGAGAACAACCGCGACGGCATCAGCTCTGCGCCAGACCGCGTCCGCGGCGGCAGCGACGCAGACTCCGGCGACGGTGGCGTCATCGTCGGCATCGAACGCGGCGCCGCCGGTCGCGGTGGCCGCGTCGACTCCGTCGCCGGCCAACACCGTGACCACTCTCGTCGACGCTATGAGCGCAGTGACGGCGAACCCGGTGGCAGCCCCAGTTGCTGTCGCGGTGCTTGCGGTCTTCGGACTCGTCGTGGTGCGCCTGCTGTTGCGGCGTTTCTCCTAATTCGCGCGGGTCTCACGATGCGTCGAGCGGGACCTCGAGTCTCCACGGTCCGCGGACTTGCACGACTGGGAACTGAAGCGTCACCTCGCGCGCGGTCCCCGTCGGCTCTGGCACCTCGACGATCGGCCGCTGCCCCACAGCGTGCGAGATACGCATGCCAAGACGGCTGCCGTCGGCGACATTGACGCCGACATGGACGCTACCCGCCGTGTACACGCCGGAAACACGAGTGGCGATGACGTGGGCACTGCAGCCCCCGAGCGAGATGTCCGCCTCGCCAGGCAGGGACACCGTGACGACCTCGTCGCCGGCCTCTTGCACCCAGAGGTACTGGACCTCGATCACGCCTGAGACGACCTCGGGCGCCAGTGCGGAAAACTGCACGACCTCGCGATGCCGACCGGCGTCTGGATCCAGGCATGGATGACCGCGTTCGATGTGCTCAACGCCGATGTCGTCGCGCAGCACCAGCTGGTCGCCGCATAGGCGTCCAGCGAAGCCACAGCCGATGCCACGAATCGAGCGACGTCGGAGGGCCTCGTCGGACGGAGACTCATCCAATCGCGCCTCCAGCTCGATCGCGGTCAGCTCCGCTGAGCGCGCGACAGCGGTGGCGGAGACGATCGCGCCGCGTGTTGCGTCGCGCACGTCGATCGGCCGCCCGCGCAGTCCGTCGGGCGTGATCGGTTCGACCGGCAGCTCGACGTCCCAGTCGCCCGCGGGTCCGGTGAACGCGAGCGTCACGGAGCGAACATCGGGCGCCAGCGGCTCGAGCACGAAGCTGGCCCGGAGCGTCGCGGTTCCGTCCGCGGCGCGCCGGAGGCGCCCGCCCATGAACCAGCGCGGCCGCCGCGCGACCACGCGGCCATGATCGTCGTGAACTCGGATGGGATCCTCGAACGCCACGCCGTCCGGGCCGGGGTCGATGGCAATGCCGCTGACGGTGAACTCCAGACGGAACCCGTCCCGGTCGGGTGCGATAGCGACAGCGAGCATCTTCCCGTCGCGTTCGACCACGAGGTTGGCTCGGGTACCAAGAGCGCATGCCTGCCGGAACCCGACTCTGGGGATGAAGACGAGCTCGCTAGCCGCCGCCACAGCCTCCGCTCGGACCGGTGAGGAGTGCGGCAAAGGCGAACTGGCCGAAGACCACGAGCGAACTCAGGACCAGGAGGATGAAGACCCAGAACCAGGCGCGCCGGGGAGGTGTGTTCGCCACCACAGGCGTCGCCGTGCTGCTCTCCTGAACCGACTCCACTTTCTGTTGCGCCTCCGATCAGTGCTTACGACCCTAACGCGGCCTGATGAGTATGGTTCCTCGCGCAACGATCTACCAGTTTTCCGTAGGCGGATTCGCTCGCCGTTCGGGGCTAGCCTCTCTGGCCGCGGCCTCGCCATGATGCGAACGTCGTTGGGGGGAGCGCGCAATGGATCCGTACTTCGCGGTGGTCGTCTTGCTCGCCTTCTTCTCGGGTGTGTTCTTGACGCTCGGCGCTATGGAGCGACAAGCGGGACCGACCGGCTCGTAGAAAACGGGTCGGTCCCGCGATGCGGCTAGGTGCGGACGTTGACGTTGATGCCAGGGCCGTTGCTTCGCGTGAATGCAGGCAGCACGTAGAAGATGACGAGGAGCAACACCACGACCACGACGAGAAGACCGACGACGGAGCTGACGTCGGAGTGGCCGCCCTCGTCGCGCAAGAACTCGCGCATGCGCTTCACCTCCACCGTGTGTGTGGCGACTCGCTCAAGCACCGGGCGTGCCAGCCGCGGACCGGGTAGCGCTTGCTGCTCCTCTGATACGATGCGCGGACAACTGAATAACCGGTGATGGCCAGAGGCGCGGACCCGCATGAGTAATCACGACGAGGCGAGAGCAGCCGAGGAAGCGTGACGAACGGGCGGTCCGCCGAGATCCAGTGATCCGCTCGGACGCTGGATCGGGCCGCGAGTCGAAAGGCTCACGGACTGTCGCGCTCGCGAGGGCACGCGGGCGTGAAGCGCTGCCGCGCTGAGCTGCGTGAAGATCAGTGCGCGTGCGCACTGGTCTTTTTGTTTGCCCCACACAAGGAGGACACGAGTGCCGCTCGATCGCTGGGCGATCATCGACTCCACGCTCCGCGAAGGCGAACAGTTCGCGAATGCGCATTTCACGACGGAGCAGAAGATCCAGATCGCGAAAGCGCTCGACGAGTTTGGCGTCGAGTACATCGAGCTCACGTCGCCGGTCGCGAGCCCGCAGTCCTATGAGGACTGCCGCACGATCGCGGCGCTGCCGCTTCGCGCCAAGGTCCTGACGCACGTGCGCTGTCACATGGACGATGCGCGCGTCGCCGTCGAGACCTGCGTCGACGGCATCGACATCCTGTTCGGCACGTCGTCGATCTTGCGTCAGTTCTCGCACGGCAAGGGCGTGGAGCAGATCATCGCCGACGCCCGCGAGGTGATCACGTTCATCCAGGACCACGGCAAGGAGGTCCGTTTCTCCTCCGAGGACTCGTTCCGGTCGACCGAAGGCGATCTGCTGGCGGTATATCGCGCCGTCGCGGGGATGGGCGTCAACCGCGTGGGGATCGCCGACACCGTGGGGATCGCGACGCCGCGCCAATGCTACGCGCTGGTCAAGGAGCTTCGCGAGCACATCCGCTGCGACATCGAATTCCACGGCCACAACGACACCGGCTGCGCCATCGCCAACTCACACGCGATCCTGGAGGCCGGCGGCACCCACGTCGACACGAGCATCCTCGGCATCGGCGAGCGCAATGGGATCACCCCGTTGGGCGGGTTCATTGCGCGCATGTACGCGGACGATCCCGATCTGGTGAAGCGCAAGTACGACCTTCGCCGTCTGCGGGACCTGGACGAGATGATCGCGACGCTCGTGACGATCGAGATCCCATACAACAACTTCGTCACGGGCAGGTACGCCTTTCACCACAAAGCCGGCATCCACACCAAAGCGATCTACCTCAACCCGAACTCATACGAGATCCTCGATCCCGCCGACTTCGGAATGGAGCGCACGATCCATGTGGCGCACCGCCTCACCGGCAGGCACGCCATCGGGAAGCGCGCGCAGGATCTGGGCCTGGAGTTCGGCGAGCAGGAGCTGAAGAGCATCACCCGTCACATCAAGACGCTCGCCGATAGCGGGCCGCTCTCGATGGATGAGCTCGACCGCATTCTGCGCGACTGGGTCGTAGCGTGACCGCGAAGACGCTGGCCGAGAAGATCCTTTCGCGCTCCTCCGGCCGCGACGTCCGCGCCGGCGACCTGGCGATCGTGCCAGTCTCTCGGGTCATGGTGCACGACTCCGTCATCGACGCGGTCATGGCCGGGATGAAGGCGCTCGGCAAGGAGCGGGTGTGGGATACCGAGCGCGTCTGCGTGTTCGTGGATCACGCCGCGCCGGCGCCGACGCCCGTCGTCGCCGACTCGCATCGCGTGCTGCGCGAGTGGGTGCGAGGGCAGCGCATCGCCACGTTCTACGACGCCGGTGAAGGCGTCTGCCACCAGATCATGGTCGAAGACGGCTTCTGCGAGCCGGGGACGGTGATCGTCGGCAGCGATTCGCACTCGAACTCGTACGGCTCCGTGGGTGCGTTCGGCGCCGGCATGGGCGCGACGGACATCGCGGTCGCGCTGGCGCTCGGCCGGACGTGGCTGCGGGTGCCCGAATCGATCAAGGTGCAGTTCGTCGGCCAATTGCGTCCGGGCGTGACATGGAAGGACGCGATCACGAAGGTCGTCGGGGAGGTCGGGACTGACGGAGCGCGGTACGCGTGCGTCGAGTTTCACGGCGTGGGCTCGTTGCCGCAGGGCGACCGCATCACGCTCTCCGGTATGAGCACGGAGATGGGCGCGAAGGCCGGAATCGTCGTGGACACGCCCGAAGCGCCCGAGTGGCTCCATCCGGATGCGGACGCATCGTACACGCGGGTGGTGCGCGTCGATCTCGACGCGCTCGAGCCGCAGGTCGCGGTGCCGCCACGGGTCGATCAGGTCGTCGATGTGTCGGCCGTCGCGGGGACTGCAGTCGACATCGTGTTCCTCGGCTCGTGCACCAACGGTCGCTTGGTCGACATGCGTCAGGTGGTCCAGCTGCTGCGCGGCCGGCGCATCGCGCCGGAAGTCCGGCTTGAGGTGGTGCCGGCGTCGCGGCGACAGTTTGAGGACGCCTTGGCGGACGGCACGATCGCGGCGCTGTCGCGCGCGGGCGCCGTCGTGGGCGCGTCCGGCTGCGGGCCGTGTCTAGGACGGCAGGGTGGCGTGCTGGCCGGGGCCGAGATCTGCCTGTCCACCGCGAACCGCAACTACAAAGGACGGATGGGGTCGCCCGAGGCCAGCATCTACATCGGCTCGCCCTACGTCGCGGCGGTCGCGGCGCTGACCGGCGTCATCGACGATCCGCGGCCGTTCCTGGAGGCCGACGAGGAGTCCTTCGACCTGTTGGTGGCGCACCGCCGTCGTTCGCGACCCGCGGTCGGCGCCGCGTCAGCGCGTGCGGGCGATCGCGCGCGCGAGCTCGTCGGCGCGGTCCCGATCCGGACGTCGCCACAGGTCTTCGGGATGGAGGTCGAGGACTGATGGCGCGCGCCTGGAAGTTCGGCGATGACCTCGACACGGACCAGATCCTTCCCGGGCGCTACGCGCCGTTCATGACCGGCCAGGACAAGTTCCACGCCTACGCCTTCCACGACGCGCGGCCGGAGTTCGCCACGACGGTGAAGCCGGGAGACGTGCTCGTCGGCGGCGACAACTTTGGCTGCGGCTCCTCACGCGAGTACGCCGTCGCGGCGCTGAAGGTGCACGGCATCGGCGGCGTGGTGGCCAAGAGCTTCGCGCG
Source organism: Chloroflexota bacterium (assembly GCA_005881435.1). Classification (GTDB taxonomy): domain Bacteria; phylum Chloroflexota; class Limnocylindria; order P2-11E; family CF-107; genus CF-107. The sequence goes on from VBHP01000106.1 coordinate 5,545, forward strand.
GATTTTCTTCCGCAACTGCATCAACCTCGGCATTCCCGTCCTGGAGAGCGCCGACGCCGCCGACCTGGTTGCCGATGGCGATGACGTCACGCTCGATCTGGTCGCCGGCCGGCTGCGAACGCCGTGCGGCGCCGCCACCCTGCGCCCGCTGCCGCGCTTCGCGCAGGAGATCCTGTCAGCCGGCGGGGTCGTGTCGTATCTGCGCGCCCATGGCGACTTCCCGGCGCTCGACTAGAGCATTAACTCTTAGGCGAACTCGTATGCGTAGTCAGTCGACCGGGCTTCGGCGCGCCTGGAGCATGACGGCATGCGCTTTGTGTCGGTCGGGCTGGTCGCTTTCGCCCTGACGTTCACGGCCTGTGGCAGTTACGCGCAGGAAAAGGGAACGATCCCTAGCCTCGCGAGCAGCCCGGTGGCCACCTCGACGGCAAAGTATTGGAGATACGACGAGATCCAGTTCGTTGATGCGACACACGGATTCGTAGTGGCCTCGTCACCATTCCGATTTCTCCTGCGCACGATCGACGCGGGCGCCACCTGGCAGGTGACTCCGTTGCCGTCTGATGGTGAAGTGCGCTTCTTTTCCGCAGCGGTCGGGTGGGCCGTTGCGGATCGATGCGTCGGCGGCGGGTCAAAGAACTCTCCGCCGGCCGTTTGCGCAGCTGTGATCGCGCGCACTGTCGACGGCGGCGTCACCTGGCAAGAGCTCGTCGAGGTCGCCAAGAATTGGCCCTGGTACGGCGTGAGCCCGCTTTCGTACCTGCGTTTCGTTGATATCCAAACGGGCTGGCTGCTCCAACGGAGAGATCCCTGCCCCGCGATCACCTGCGACGATATCTATCGCACGAACGATGGTGGAATGACGTGGCGAAAGCTGAACCTCGAGCCCCTTTCGATCTACGCGATCGATGCGACCGACAAGCAGCACCTGTGGGCGACCGGCGGTCGTGTCCTCCTCTTTAGCGGCGACGGCGGCACGACGTGGACTACCCGAATGGAACTCAAAGCCGTGGACTGGCACTCACCGATGTTCCAGAGCATTCACTTCGCCGACACCACGCACGGCTGGGCCTTCGCGTTCGACATTGCCTCCTGCTCGGCGAGCAACTGCGACGGCTACGAGCTTTACCGCACGAGTGACGGTGGTGTCACGTGGAGCAAATTGACAACCGACGGCTGGCGCGGCTTGTGCGGCGGCATCCTCACTGAGCCACGGTTCGTCGGATCGCAGTCCGTTTGGATCGGAGCGAATCACGGAGCCGGCGGCGCCGGAAACCGGTGGGGCGTTCTCGTGAGCGCCGACGGCGGCGCTAGCTGGACTTGCCACCCGTCACCCCTAGCGTTTCGCACCGTCCAGCCGCTGACTGCGAGCCGGGCCTACGCGATCGCCGAGGACAGCGCAGACACCGACCTGATGTTGAGTACCGACGGCGGAACGACCTGGCGCGACGTTCCCGCTCCGTAGGCCGCGTCGTGAACCTACAGCTCCTTGCGCACGACGGCGAAGTGCTCCAGGCGCTTGGTCACATTGAAGCCGGCGGCCAGGTACATCGACATCGGCCCGTGATATTCGTGCTGGGCCGACGGCACCTCGTACGGCGTCGTCGGCGCCGGCTCGGTCTTGGGATAACCCTCG
>VBHP01000107.1 GCA_005881435.1 Chloroflexota bacterium
CGGGAAACATGCGCGGTCGCATGATCTTTACCTTCGCCGTTGGCGTGGTCGCCCTCCTGGTTTTCCTCACGCTGGGATCGCGCCTGGCGCCCAAGGAACCGGAAGCGACGCCGACACCGACGACCCGTCCCACGCCCACGGCGCTGAATCCAGACACCTTCCACGCCACGCTCACCGCGCGTCCGGGAGATCCCTCACTGACCGTAGGGACCATGGCCACGGTCTCCGCGGCGTTCAAGAACACCGGCACCGCCACGTGGGCCAAAGGCACCCCGAGCGAGGTGCGGCTGGGCATCCGCGACGGCGACAAAACGTTGTCGACCAACGGCATGGCGGTGGACTGGCCATTACCGGACCGGCCGGCGGTCCAGCAGGAAGCGAGCGTAAAGCCGGGCGAGAGCGCGACCTTCACCTTCCAGGTGAAGGGCGTGAAGGCCGGGACGTACAAGGTCGGGCTGCGACCGGTCGTCGACGGCGTGACGTGGCTGGAAGACCCGAACCTCGTCGTCACGATCACGGTCCGTTAGCGCCGACGATCCCTCGCCCCGCCACTAAACAGCAGCGGCCCTCTCGAGGCATATAGCTGCGAATGGCGACGGCGGGACCGGACGAGACCGAGTGGAGTCGCCTCTATCTCGAGTCGTATCCGAGCGTGTTCCGAGCGCTCGTCGCAACGCTGTTCGACGAGGAGGCTGCGGCTGACGCGATGCACGACGCGTTCATCGAAGGACTGCGCCGGCCGCCACGGCACCGGCAGAACGTCGCCGGTTGGCTTTTTCGCGTGGCGCTGCGCAAAGCGCGCGACGCACGACGGCAGTCTCAGCTGTTGCTACCGCTGTCCTGGCTTCTCGGTCTGCCACACGAGTCGCGCGAACCGTCTGTCGCCGACCGCGTCCTCGACCGCATCACGGTCGGTGAGCTGCTGCGGCTCCTGACCGAGCGCCAGCGGGCGGTCGTCGTTGCCTTCTACTACCTGGACCTGAAGCAGGACGACATCGCGGCGCTCCTCGGCATCCGGCGGGGCACGGTGGCGGCGACGCTGTCGCAAGCGATCGCGCGTATGCGCCACGGAGAAAACCGTGTCGTCTGATCTGCGCGATCTCTTCCGGCGCGAGCTCGATGAGATCCCGCTTCGCTCGCGCGAGGAATGGTTGCCGAACGTGGAACGCACGCGACGGGCCGCATCGCGGAGTGGCCTCCGGCGTCCGGGCAGAACCGCGCTCGTCATCGCCGCGTGCGTCGTGCTCGTCGTCGCCTCGATCAGCGGCGGGCTGCTGCTAGCGGACCTCCGTCGGCAACTTGGCGCGGTCACGTCGCCGAAGCCCGCATTGCCCACCGAGCTGCTGTACCTCTCTGCCGGCGATCCGCTCGGTGCGACGAGACTGGTCGCGGTCTCGATGCCGGAGGGGAAGATCGTCGGCTCCTTCGCGGCACAGACGTACATCGGCGGAAAGTACGCCGGCCGCCCCTTGCGCCTCGGCGTCGAGCGGGGCCTCCTGCCGGTCGTCCGCGATCCGGCGCGAGGCGAGGCGCCCGGCGTGACCCTCGCGTCAATCGCTTTGGACCGCGCTGTCGCTGAGGGCAGCGCCGATGCCGGGAACGAGCCGTTCTCGACATCGCGTTCCGTCGAGCCGATGACGTCCGGCGCATCCCACCTCGACGTCGCGATCGGGCCGGACTCGACGAGCGCGTTCGTCGTGCGCGACGGCGGCACCGACGGTCATGAGACGCTGGTGCAGCACGTCTCGCTCGAGCCGGCGCCCCGCATCCTGGCCTCGCGTCGGATCGTCAGCGACGCCGAGAGCTATGTGTGGTCACGCGCGGTACCCCTGGACGGCGCCGGCGTGGCCGTGGCCCAGACGTACATCGCCTCGTCCCTCATCGTCACGCAGGTCTGGCGATTCCTGGACGATGACCTTCGCGATCTCGGCACGTACCGGGTCGATGAGACGTCGGGCATCGGCTCGCGCGCCTGCGTTCTCGAGCTGACTCGCATTCCGGCGACACACGACTGGCTTCTGGTGTGCACCGACCCGGCCGGGTTCGCCAACACCGTGGTCGTCTTTTTGTCCTCGTCCTTCAAGGAAGTGGCGCGTATCGAGCTGCCGCGCGCGCTCGGACCGGTCGCGGGGTGGTCGGTAACAGCCGCCCCCGACGGCGTCGTCACGCTGGTGATGAATCGCATGCTGCTCGTGCGCATCGGCGCGCGGACGCGGTCACTGATCGACGAGCGACTGGTTCCGGGTCCGGTCGGGGCCATCTACACGGGCGCGTCGCTCGGCGGCCTCCTCGATGTGGGAAACGTCGTGTTCAGCGCGGACGGCGGCACCGCGTACCTGGCCGACGTCGGGTGGCGCGGCCTGTCACGCGTCGATCTCGATACCGCGACGCTGACCGCATACGCCGGCGCGCTGCAGTTCGCTGGCATGCAGGCCATCCAGCTCAGTCCCGACGGCGCCAGGCTGCATGTGCTCGCGCGTGAGGGCGATCGCTTTCGGCTCGTCACGCTGGACGCTGTCTCGCTTCGCGAGCTTGCGCGAACCGATTACCTTCCAGACGGGCTGGGGCCCTTCGCGCTGCTCGGCGTGTCGGCGGCGCGGTAGGGGCGAGACGATCAGCGCAGTCGAAGACCGAGATATCGCGCGACAACGGTGGCGGACTCCGCGTCGCGGGCGCGGACGTATCCGCGAAGCAACCTGAGCACGCGGGGCGTATCCAGGTCGTCGTCGAGCGCGGCCTTGACCTCACGCGGCAGCTGTGCCGTGGCGCGCGGCAACGCCATCTCGCGCAGCTGCACGGCAAACGCACCCCACCGGCGCATCTCCTCCTCGTCGTGCTCGAACGGCTTCCGGTAATGCTTCGACAGCAAGTACAGCCGAAGCCCATCGGCTGACACGCGCGTGAGCGCATCGCGCACGAAGACCATGTTGCCCTTCGACTTCGACATCTTCTCGCCGCCGAGCTTCATCGCTGCGACATGGACCCAGTAGCGCGCGAACGGTCGTCCGGTCGCGCCCTCGGACTGCGCGATCTCGGATTCGTGGTGCGGAAAGATGAGGTCGTCGCCGCCGCCGTGCACGTCGAGCGGCTGGTCCAGATGGCGCAGCGACATCGCCGAACATTCGAGGTGCCAGCCTGGTCGCCCGGGGCCGTATTCGCTCGGCCACGTCGGCCCGTCGGCGACACGGCGCCAGAGCGCGAAGTCGAGCGGCGACCGTTTGCGCGAATCGTCCAGTCGTGTGTCGTCCTGTTGCGCCAGGACGCGACGCATCTTCGACGGCGAGAAGCGCGAGAGCCGACCATATCGCGGGAACGTCGTCACCTCGTAGTACAGCCCGCCGTCGGGAATGCGATAGGCATGGCCGCGCCGTTCCAGCCGCTCGGCCAGCGCGCGCATGGCGTCGATCTCGCGCGTCGCGTGCGGCATCACATCCGGCCTTCGCCAGCTGAGCGCGCGCATGTCCTGCAGAAACTTGCGCTCCTCGTCCCGGCCGAGCTCGCGCCAATCGCGTCCGCGGTCCGCAGCGCGCTGCAGGATCGACTCGTCGATATCGGTGACGTTCTGCGCGTATTTCACGCGCAGCCCGCCGGCTTCGAGGTGCCGGATCAGGACGTCGAAGACGAGGAACGTCCGCGCGTGTCCCAGGTGCGTCGTGTCGTACGGCGTCACGCCGCACACATACAACGTGACGGTGCGGCCGCGCGGACGGAACGGCACGCGGCGCCGCCGCAGCGTGTCGTAGAGAGCGAGCATGCGGGTCGGACGATACATTTCGACGCGGTGCCGGTCCCCGACGTCCAAGAATCGCTACGACTGCTTCGCGAGATCGGCTCGCCTCCCACGGCGCCGTTCCACGAGGAAGGTCCGCGCGCCGCGATCGAGCGTGAGCTCGAGCGAATCGGCGTCGAGTTCCGTCGCGACAGCTGGGGCAATGTCCTCGCGTCACATCTGCGCGGCGACGATGCGCGGCCCGTGGCCCTGGTCGCGCACATGGACCATCCCGCGTTCGATGTCGTCGAGACGCGGGGCACTACCGCGCGCGCCAAAGTGCGTGGTGGCTTGTTCCGCGAGACGTTCCGCCCGCCGGTGCCGATCCTCATCTGCCGCGACGACGGCGACACGATCCCGGCCAAGGGCAGCGATCTGACCTACGAGATCGAGCTCGAGAACTACTCGATCGGGCATCTGGGGCTCGAGGCCGATCGTCCCCTTCGCGTCGGCGACTGGGGCATCCTCGATCTGCCCCCGTTCGAACATGCTGGCGATGACGTCCGGATGCGCGCCGCGGACGACCTGGCCGGGTGCGCGCTGATGCTGTCGGTCCTGGCCGCGCTCACCAGCGATCCGCGGCCGCACGAGCTGCACGCGGTCTTCACCCGCGCTGAAGAACCGGGCCTGTTCGGTGCGCGCCTCATCGCCGACGAGCGGGCGTTGCCGCCGGACACGATCGTGGTGTCGATCGAGACTAGCCGCGAGCTGCCCGGCGCGGTCCACGCGCGCGGGCCAGTCATTCGCGTCGGCGACTTCCACCACACCTTCGACGACGTCGCCGAGTCGTACCTGCGGGTGGCCGCGGAGCGGATCGCACCGCTCCCGACGCAGCGGATGCTGATGTACGGCGGCACGTGTGAAGGGTCTGCGTTCATCGACGCCGGCTATGCGACCACGGCGATCGCGATGCCTCTGCGCAACTATCACAACGCCGGCCGCGACGGTGCGGCGCCCGAGATCATCAGCCTCTCCGATTTCCGCAGCGCGGCCGCGCTGCTCCATGAGACCGTGATCGCGGCGGCCGAGGACGCGGTCGAGGCGTATCGCGTCACCACCGGGCCGGTGTCGGAGGAGATCAAGAAGCTGCTGCGGTGATCACGATCGACGAGTTCAAGAAGGTGGAGATGCGCGTCGGCCGCGTCGTCGCGGTCGACGACTTCCCGGAGGCGCGCAGGCCTTCGTACAAGCTCACGATCGACTTCGGCGCGCACGGCTCCCGGCAGTCGTCGGCGGCAGTGCGTCCCTTCTATCGGAAGGAGGAGCTTGTCGGCCGGCTGGTGGTCTGCGTGCTGAACTTCCCGCCGCGGCGCATCGCCGGCTTCGCTTCGGAAGTCCTCGTGCTCGGGGCAATCGAAGGGTCCGGCCGCGTGAGCTTGTTGCGGCCGGACCCGGACGCGGAGTTGGGCAGCGAGATCGGTTAGCGGTGCACGACCCTCACGATGCGCCCGCCGTTCGTACCGGTGAGCTTGACTTGGGCGAGCGTGCGGCCCGTGCTCGCATCCAGATGCATCAGCGCGCCACCTTCGGCATCGATCGCGTAGAGGCGTAGACCGTCGGGGCTCAAGCCGAGCGCCGTCATCTGCAGCGGTGCGCCAGACAGTGACGCGAAGGTGAAGGTGTTCTTGATCGCGAGCGTGTCGGTGGCGATGGCAAATAGCTTTCGACCGTAGTCGCCGCTGGCGTACAGGGTCTTGCTATCGGGAGAGACAACGGCAAGCGAGAACATCTCGGACTTGGCCTCCGCCACCGGGAAGAAGAACTGCGCGACCTGGTCGACGAGATTCGGTGCGCTCGACCGCGGGACGTCCAGCGTCGCGGTTTTGATGACCGTTGCGCTGATGAGATTGACCGAGGCGACGTAGCCCTTGAGGCTGTTGATCGCGTACGCGGTGCGGCCGTCGGGCGATGCGACGAAGGACCAGGCGAAGTCCTCTTCGCCGCTCGTTTGCACCGGCAGGACCAGGCACAGCGACCAGCGCTCCTCGAGCTTGATGGCGTGGATGAAGGGGTTGCCGCCCTGGCGCCAGTACAAGGTGTACTGCCAGGCGCCATCGGGAGAGGCGATCGTTCCCACGCGCACGCCGTTCATCGCATCGGTGCCGACGGCCTTGTCCACGACGATGCCCTGCGTCAGCTGGCCGGCCTGAAGGTCATACACGCGGACGCGATAACCGCTCGACCCGTTCGCGCCGACGTGCTCCTCGAGGTAGAGCGACTGCCCCGAGTCAGAGATGGCGTCGAAGGTGAAGTTGCTTGGAAGATCGATGAACTTGGACGGCTGCTGCAGCTTCGAATCCACGACGACGAAGTGGATCTTGGCGCCGTCGCTGGAGTAATCACTGGTCGGCGTGTTGAGCGCGAGCCACCGGGCGTTCGGCGAGAACCCGCCGGGCTGTCCGATGACGCCCACGGTGGGCACCTCGTACGGCGATGAGCCAACGAGCTTGATGCGCCGCTCCGCGGTCGTCGCGTTGTTCGCAAGATCGATCGCGCGGATCGCGGTCTCGCCGTTGTCGAGCTCGGCCCGGTACAGGAG
>VBHP01000108.1 GCA_005881435.1 Chloroflexota bacterium
TATCGCTCCTCCTGCATTCCCCGCCGCGTCATGAGCCCAGCACCGGGATCGAACCGGTGACCTCGTCCTTACCAAGGACGTGCTCTACCGACTGAGCTAGCTGGGCCTCGCGGACACAAAAACGGAGTTGCTTTCTGCAACTCCTAGTCGCGGGCCTCCTTAGTTTACCTCCTATCTCGCGCGCGACGCTAGGCCGGGACGACCGGCAGGACGATCCGGGACGGGTGCTCGGCGTCGTGAAAGATCGATTGCCGTGCCGGCTGTAATTCCGCGTCGGCTCCGAAGGGATGCCCAGTCCCGGGATTGCGGTCCCAGCGCGGGAAGCTCGAGGAGCTGATGTCCAGCCGGATGCGGTGGCCGGCGAAAAAGCGGTTCGCGGTCGCCCACAGGTCGATGACGAACTCGTATGGACGGCCCGGCTCGATCGGCGCCGCATGCTCCGGGTCGCGATAGCGGGCTCTGACGATGCCGTCGGTCAGGTTCTGCGCGTATCCGTCCGGATGAACGTCGACGAGACGGGCGACAAAATCCGTGTCCGGCGCACTGGACGACGCGATGAGATGCACGCGGACGGGCCCGATGAGATCGGTGTCCCGCGACAGCGGCTCCGTGGTGTAGGAAAGGACGTCCTCACGAGCCTCGATCGGCCGCTGGTCATAGGCGCCGGCTGGGAACTCTGGCGCGAGCAGCGTCGCGCCGCCGAGCGTCGGCACCGGGTCGCGCGGGTCGTAGACGTACTCGTCCGGAAGCTCCGCGCTCGGACGTCCGATCGAGAGCCCTCCCTCGCCGCGCAAGAAGTACGACGTCTGCAGCATCCCAGCGGGCGGCCATTCCGCCTCGGCGCGCCAGCGATTCGCTCCCATGACGAAGATGAGCACCGGAGGCTCGCGGTCGACGCCATTCTCCTCGCCCTTGACCCAGCGGTCGAACCAGCGCACGAGCAGGGAGCCCAGATCGGCGCGAAGGTCGATGAACGCCGCTTGCGCGGCGAAGCCGAAGACCATCTCGCCGATGCGCGAGCCGTACTGGATATGCGCCCACGGACCGATCAGGAGCTTCGCCGGCACGCCGCGTTTCCGCAGCGCGGCGTAGTTGTCCAGAGTGCCCTTCAGGAAGATGTCGTACCAGCCGCCGACGATGAACGCCGGCGCGCTCACGCGCTCCAAGCGTGCGGCAACGTCCAACTCGTGCGCGCGACTCCGATCCATCGGATGCTCGATGGCCTCGCGTATCTCGTCGAAGAGGCCGTGTCGGAAGAGTGGCGCGAACTCCCGCAGGGGCAGGCTGGCGTATCCACTCCGCGCAAGCGCATCGAACTCGCGAACCAGGCCGGCGACGGCGAGAGCCGCTCGCTGTGGATCGGCAGCGTGGCGGCGGGTTACGCCGTTCAGCCCCAGCAGCAGCGACCAGGTGGTGCCGAGCCCCAGCTCGAAGGCCCCGCCGCGGAAGATCTGCCCGTCGAACGGATCGCCCCAGGTGAACGTCGGCGTGATCGCGCGCACGGCCTCCATTGCCTCCGCGGCCATGGCGAACTGGGTGAAGCCGACGTACGACCCGCCGAAGGTGCCGACTCTGCCGTCGCCGTACGGCAACGACGCGGCCCAGCCGATCGAGTCGACGCCGTCGCAGGCTTCGTGAACGAAGGGCCCCCACTCGCCCTCAGAGGCGAACCGGCCGCGCACGTCCTGCACCGCTACGACGTAGCCGCGACGCGCGACCTGGGCCGGATCGAGCGGCGCGCCGGCATTCGGGAAATCCTTGCCATACGGCGTGCGGGTCAGCAGCACCGGATGCCGACCGTCGCTCGGCCGGTACACGTTGGTGCGCAACGCGACGCCGTCGCGCATCCGCACCGGGACGTTGAACTCGACGATGACGTCGCCCATGGGCCGATGCTACCGGCGCACTGGCTACGTGGCCTGCTTCACGCGGTCCTTGTAGTACGTCCGGACCTTCTTCACCTTTGGCAGCGCGTTGAAGAAGATGTACGGCTGCATCGGGTTCCGCTCGGCGTAGTCCTGGTGGTACGGCTCGGCCTCATAGAACTGCGTCAGCGGCACGATCTCGGTGACGATCCGCGAATCGAAGATCTTGGCCTGCTCCAGCTGCGCGACATAGGCCTGGGCGATGCGCTTCTGCTCGTCGTCGGCGTAGAAGATCGCAGACCGGTACTGCCGGCCGACATCGGGCCCCTGCCGGTTCTTCTGCGTCGGATCGTGGGCGATCGAGAAGAAGACCTTCAGCAGCTGGCCGTAGCTGATGCGGCTCCGGTCGTACCGAACCTCGACCGCTTCGGCGTGATCGGTGGTGCCGGAGCAGACGGTCTGGTAGTCGGCCGTCTCGGCGCTGTCACCGGCATAGCCGTTGATGACCGCGCTGACGCCGTCGAGCTGCTGGTACACCGCTTCGACACACCAGAAGCATCCGCCGGCGAGCACGGCCTTCGCGGTAGCGGGATCCCCCGCCAGAGGCGCGTCGATAACGGGATCGGGGAATTTCTCGGGAGAGATCAAGGTGGACACCTCCATCCATCAAAACAGGCTGTGCCGGCGCGCTGTTCCGATCGCGCTGCGGATGAGCCTACGCTCCGGTGACCGGTAGCCGGAAGGATCAGTCGGTGGCAACGCCGGTCAGCTCGTCGAGCGTTGGCCGCAGGCGCGCTGCCAGCACGCCATCCACCTGAGCGAGCTCTCGCGTCAACGCGTCAACGGCGGCACGGAGCGCGCGGCCGAGTTCGGCCGATTCGAGCCGTGCGACGAGGGCCGCCTCGAGCGGGCGGGTCACCTCGTCCGGGAGCCGATCCATCCCGCGGCCCTCGACCGCGGGCAGGTCCAGACGCCGGCAGGCGAGCGCGAGGACGTGATCGCGTACGGCACTGACCATGTACTCGGCCTGCCACAACTTCCGTCGCGCGAGGCACGCCCGGGCGTGAAGCGCGTAGAGCCACGCCAGACCGATGAGCTCCTCGGCCGGCGGCGGGGTGCGATGCGGGCGCTCGACGGCATCCCCGAAGACGAGGCGGAACGTCGGCGCTCGTGCCCCGAACTCCGCTGCGGGCGCGAACGCAAGGTCGACCTGCAACGTGTTTCGAAGGAGGAACACGCGATAGATCCACGCCCCGGACGGCACGTCGAGATGATGCACAGCGCCGTGTTTTGCATACATAAGCGGTGTCCAGTCGCCGAGCGCGCGCTGCACGTCCGAGGGATCCCGAACGCCGAAGGCGAGGTCGATGTCGGACCAGCGATCCTCGAGCCCGACCGCGGCAGAGCCGGTGATGGCCGCGCCGATGATCCGCGGATCGGCCCGGGCCGCGGCGATCAATTCGGAACGGAGCCGCTCGCGGTCGTCCGGCGTGTACACGCCTTGATTGTCGCGCGAGTTCTCGATGGAGAAACGCTGGCTACGCGATCGACATCGCCCGGTCCGGGCGCAGCAAGAACGGCGGCAGCCAGGCGGGGACGTTGGAGAACGGCAGGACGTCGGCGCGAGGCTCGATCGCTCGCGGTCGGCGTACAGGACGACCACGTCGTAGCCTCTTGCCGCCGCGCGGTCGCGGCAGCTTTGCAACCGCTCCGCATGCACGGCCGCAGGGATCGCGGGCACCGTTTCGGCCATGCCGAACTCAGGGAGCTCGATCTTTGTGAGCCTCGCTCTGATCAACTCCGCCGCCTCTACCGCAAATGCATTAGCTCCGGAATTGCGCACGGTTAGTCTGGCATCCGGCTTCGCTACGACCGTTGGTACTTCCGGGGCCTGCCTTCGGGTACGAGCGAATGCTACTTATATATGCGCAATGGCGATCACGGTCCTCATCGCCGACGACCATCACGCGGTCCGCGACGGACTTCACGCCGCGTTCAGCGCGGTGCCCGAAGTCGAGGTCCTCGGCGTCGCCGCCGATGGCCGCGAGGCGATGCGCCTGACCCATGAGCTCCGGCCCGACGTGCTGATCCTCGACCTGCACATGCCGGTCGTGAGCGGACTCGAGGCCTTGCGCTTGCTGACGGCCACGCTGCCGACCGTGTGTGTGATCGCATACAGCGGCAAGGCCTGGCTCCGGCGCGAAGCGCTCGCGCTGGGCGCGTCGGCCTTCATCTCCAAGGACGCGCCGTTCCGCGATCTGCTGCAGGCCATCCGTGCCGGCGCGCGCGCGAAGAAAGCGGCGTCGACCCCGGAGAACGCCGGCGCGTTGCTGCGCCGCACGCTCGAAAGTCACCTCACGACGTCCTGACCTAACGTAGCGGCACGGGCGCTTTCGAAGACCAGCACACGCCGTTCATCTTCGCCGACCTCGAACGCGTCGAGTCCAACATCCGCGAGCTGCACGACGCGGTCCGCCGTCACGGCGTCGCCATTCGTCCGCACGTCAAGACGCACAAGATCCCGGAGCTGGCGTTGTTGCAGCTCGGGCTGGGCGCGACCGGGATCACCGTCGCAACGGTCGCCGAAGCGCGCGAGTTCGCCGCGGCTGGCATCGCCGATATCTTCGTCGCCTACGAGCTCGCCGACCCGGCGCAGATCGCGGAGCTGCTCCGGCTTGGCGATCGGACTCGGGTCAGCGTCGCGGTCGACAGTGTCGCGGGCGGTCGACTGCTCTCGGACGGCGCGCGGGAGCGGGGCGTCGAGCTGCCGGTCGTGCTCGAGATCGACCTCGGGATCGGGCGCACCGGCGCGCCTCCGGAGGCCGCGATCGAGACGGCACGCGATGTCGCGAGCCTTCCCGGCCTCGTCCTGGTCGGGGTCTTCGGGTTCCGCGGTCCCTACTCATACGCGCGGCGCGACGGGAAAAGCCTCGACTCGTGGGGACGCGAGGAAGGCGAGGCCCTGGTCTCGTGCGCGCAACGCTTGCGCGAGGCGGGATACCGGATCGCGCGAGTCAGCGCCGGATCGACGCCCACCGCGCTTCCCGCGTCGACCGTGACCGGCATCACCGAGGTCCGGCCCGGTCAATACGTCTTCGGCTGCGCCAACGTCTTCGCCCAGGGCGCGATGCGGCCCGATCAGGCGGCCTTCTTCGTGCGCGCGACGGTCATCAGCCGCAGCGAGACCGGCGCGGTCGTGGACGCCGGGAGCAAAGCACTGAGCAGCGACGAAGCCTGGCGGCCAGGCGACGGCTTCGGCTACCTCGCCGAGGATCCGTCCTCCCATCTGATGGGGCTGTGGGAGGAACACGGCGTGATCGAGTTAGGCCCGGACTCTCTCCGACTTCGTGTCGGAGACCGCGTCTCGATCGTGCCGAACCACGTCTGCTCGACGCTGAACCTGCACCAGCGGCTCATGGCCCTGCGAGCCGGTCGGGTCGAAGCGCTCTGGACGGTCCGGGCACGGCATTAGCTGGCGCTAGTCTCAACCAGCTCTCTGCCGCAGCAGGTCGAGGATCTTGTTCTGGCCCTCGAGAATCTCCAGTTCCTGCTTCGACATCTCATGCAGGGCGGTGAGGGTCTCGTGGTCGGCTTCGGCGCGCGCGTCCTGCGCTGCGGAGATCACGTTCTGGCCGACGATGATGATCGGTAGCAGCACCAGCTGGAGGAAGTTCGACGACAGCCAATTCACGAGCACGGTCGCGGAGCCCTGCTGAATCGCTGCCGGAAACGCCACCAGGGCGATCAGCGTGAAGGCGTAGGCGCAGTACATCGTCCCCACGATCCTGGTGATCCGGACGGCGACGGCGGCGTTGAACCGACCGATCAGGCTTGTGCCATGGATGCGCGCCTGGACCTGCGCGGTGCGAACATGCCTGGGAACGTGCACTCGCGGTGTCTTTCGTGCCGTGATCATCGCCGCGTCATGCTCCGGAGAACTGACCGCCTGCGCCCTCATCGTTTCCCTCCACGTGTCGCTTCCTGAAGTTCTGTTAGGGACAGCTTGGTCTCGACGCGGACACCGCGCCAGACGTGAGGACGGGATTCAGACGGCGGAGGGTGGTCGCGCGTCGTGAGCGTTGACCGTGGGCTCTCGGTCGCGGTAGTAG
>VBHP01000109.1 GCA_005881435.1 Chloroflexota bacterium
TACCGATGGCAAGGTGACTACGGTGCCGCCGCTGTATGGCGGGTTGATGGTCTGCGAGGCCTTCTCCACGCCGTTCACCAGGTAGTGGAACGTGTAGCTCACCGCGAACTGCGGGTCGAGCTCATAGGAATACGAGCCGTCGCTTGCCGTGATCGTCGTGCAGTTCGGCACCGAGCCGACCTTCACGCAGACGTTCGCGGCCGGAGCTCCGGTGTTGGTCGTGACGCCACCCTGGAATCGCGTCTTGTTGGCCGGGACCGGATCGGACTGGATCGGGGCGAAGGCGTTGTATGCCATCGCGCCGTCGCCATCGCCGAAGTTGAGCTCCATGACGATGCCCGCGAGCGAGGTGCCGCTTGTGACCTTCACAGCGAACTGCGTGTTGTCGGGAAGGGTCCGCCCACGCGGGTCGACCATCACCGACGCATTCGCCGGGATCGTCAGGTTCTCGGTGAGCAAGAGCTGCTGGTCGCTGAAGCGGCGCCACTCGATGGACGCCGTCGCCTGCGACGCGGTCGTGTTCTGCAGGTACGTCGGCGTCGTCCATGCGTTTGCCCCGCCAAGCGTGCGGGTCATGTTGGGAAGGTAGAGCGTGGTGCTCGGGGCCGAGACCGGGGTGTACTGCGCGAGCGTGGTGTCGCCCGTCACGTCGCCGACGACGTTCACGACGGAGGCGAGTGTGCCGCCCGACGTGTTCGTGCTGGCGACGAACGAGTACTCGCCGTTCGCGAGGCATCCCGGCGACGCGGTCGCGCCGCAGAGAACCTGCGGCACGGCCTTGGCGTTGCCGTTCTGGAAGCGCGAGTCGAAGTCCCACGACGACTTGCCGGCGACGCCGGTCTTGTTGAACGTCGTGGGCGAGCCACCGCCGAGCGGCGTGAAGGTGAGCGTCATGTCCACCGGCGTCGCGGCCAGGTTCTGCACGACGATCGTCGAGAGTCCCTTGCCCTTGCCGGTGACGTTCTTCACCGCGTACGGACCATAGATCGATGCGGCGCCGCCCATCGCGCCCATCGTCGCGTCGACGACGGGGTGCGCGACGCCGGGGTCGTCGTTCTGAGTGCCGACACGCACGGCGATTGGCACGCTCTGGTCGGAGTTCACCGTGACGGCGTACTGCGTGCCATCGACCAGGAGCGACTCAACGTTGGGGTCGATGAACTGCGACTGACCCGGGTTGATAAGCCGCGTGAGCGTCGCGGTCTTGGTGCCATCGAAGGAGATGAAGTTCGCCGTCGCGAGCGTCTGCTTCGTGCCGAGGTTCTGGATGACGAAGCGCGTGACCCAGCCGAAGTAGCGCTTGGCGATGTTCGGGAGGAAGACGCTGGTCGCGCCCGTGGAGACGCCGTTGTAGGACGACGCCTCGAAGCGGGTGGTGCCTTCCTTCACGATCTCGTTGACGACGCCGACGATCGGGGCGCCAAAGCTGCGTACGACGACCGAGAACTGCGTGTCGTTCGGAAGACTGCTGTCGTTCAGCGGCCGCCAGTCGAATGACGCGCTCGCGCCGAGGTTCTCGACGCGGTGGCACGTGACGAACGAGCCATCGCTGAACTTGTAGAAGGACACCTCGATCGCGGTCGAGGTCGTGCCGACGTTCTGCACGATGAAGGGGGTGTCCCAACCGTTGGTACTCGTTCCGCCGAGCGTCTTGGTGATGTTCGGCATGTACACGGTCTTGGTCGGGGTGAGCGACGGTTGCGTGCAGGCGATGACGGTCGCGGCCGTCGAGACGCCCGCTTGCGGTAGCAGCAGGGCCGCGGCGAGGGCAAGGATGGCGAGGCGCACGATGCTGTTCTTCAAGATTCCCTTCCCAATTCGGCGAATAGGCCGCACCCAACAGAGTGGGCCGTCGCCACTTTTCTGGTCAACCCGAAATTCGTGAAAAACCAATAACGCCCGAAATTCGGTCACAAAGCCATAACGCGGGAAGCGCTCGCTCGCGCGGGGAGGCCGTTATTGCGCCGAGAGCGCAACGGAACCGACAGGCACCCCGGCCGCCGAGAACCAGGTGACGCCTTCCTGGACCAGGTCCGGACGAAGCTCATACGCCCCAGGCGTGGCCGGCAGACCGACGGCGGCCTGCACGGTGGCACTCTGCCCGGGCGCGAGAATCAAGGCCAGCGCCGTGCGTGCCCCGTCCCACACGATCAGGGCGCCGTTGCGGTACAGGTGGTAGGCCAGGAACACCTGCGACGGGGACCAGCTCAGCGACCCGGTATTGGTGACGGTCACGGGCACGTTGATGGTCGTTCCGGCCGCGCCGCTTACCGTCGCAGGCGTCGTGTACAGCGCGCCGTAGCGCGGCACGCTGGCGGTCGCGGGAGTGGTGGCCATCGCGACGCCGCGGCCGCTGAACCATGTCACGCCCTCTTGCACCAGGTCGAAGGACAGCCGGTACGAGCCCGGATTCGGCGGGCCGTAGACCGCGACCCACACGCCACCGGACTGTCCGGCGGCGAGGTTCAGCGGGCTGCGCACGCCATCCCAGACCACGACGTTGCCGGTCGAGTCGAACCAGTGATAGGAGAGGTACACGTTCGTCGCCGAGCTGAAGGTGAAGTTCGAACGATTGGTGACGCCAACGAGGACGTTCCAGCGCATCGAGGTGTTCAGCGCTCGCGGCGCCTGCGCGCTGTCGTATGACGCGCCGTATTGGAGCGTGCCGACGGTCACCGACTGCAGGCCCGGCGCGACGCCCTTGCTCGAGAACCACGCCAGACCTTCCTGCACCAGATCCCACTTCACGGTGTACGCGCCGCTCGACGACGGCAGCGCCAGCACGGCCTGCACCGTGACTTGCTGACCGGGCTGCACCACGCTCGGCAACGCCGTACGCCTGCCGTCCCACACCAGAAGTTTCCCGGTGGGATCGAAGAGATGATGAGCCAGATTGATGCCAGGCGATGACCAGGAGAAGTCGCCGGTGTTCGTGAGCGTCATCGGCACCGTCGTCGTGACCGAGGCCGCGACGCCGCCGATCTGTGCCGGCTGGTATGTCGCGCCATAGGTCGGCGCCTTCACCGTGACCGCCGTCGCGCCGGGCACCGTGCCCTTGTCGCTGAACCACGAGATGCCCTCGAACGAGAGGTCCCACTTCAACGCGTACGAGCCCGCCGCGGCCGGCGCTTCGACCGTCGCGTTCACCGTCACCGACTGGCCGGATGCGAGATCCCTACCGAGCGGCGTGCGCGCGCCATCCCACTGCAGCAGCGCGCCGGCCGGCGTGAACCAGTGCGTGCCGAGATCGACCATGAAGCCGCCGCTCGAGGGCCACGTCGAGCTGCCGGTGTTCGTGATCGTCACCGGCACCATCGTCTTCTGCCCCTGCGCCAGCGTGACCGTCGGCGGCGCCTGGTACTGCGCGCTGTAGTCGAACGGCACGTTCACGATCTTGGTCCAGACGTCGGCGCCCTTGTCCGAGAACCAGAACGCGCCTTCCCACACCAGATCGAACTGCAGCTGGTAGCGCGTCGGATAAGCCGGCGCGCTGACCTGAATCGGGACCGTCACGACCTGACCGGGCTGCACGTCCGAGGGCAGCGTCGCGCGGCCGCCGTTCCACGACACCACGCGCTGCGTCACGTCGCTGATCCAGTGGTATGAGAGACGCACGTTGGCCGCGGGCCAAACCTTGGCGCCGCTGTTCTGGAATGTCACGCTGACCGCCTGCGTCTGCCCGACGCTCATCGTCGCCGGCGTGTTGTCCGAGAGCCAGGTCACGTCCCACTCCACCGCCGACAGCCACTCGTCACGCCACGGCGCGTTGGCCGTCTGCGACAAGGGTCCGCTCGCAGTCGTGGTGTCCCAGCGGAGGACAAAGCGTCCCGCGCTCGCGGGCATCCCCACGGCGATGTTCACGACACGCGTCTGTCCGGGGAAGAGATCGCCGCCGTAGGGGGCCGCGCCCTGCGCCACCTGGGCGTATCCGGCCGTCGGATTGAGAATGCGGTACGTCAGCGTGGCGTTGGTGATGGCCGAGGTGCCGCTGTTCTTCACGGTCACCGCGACGTTGATCGTCTGACCGACGTTGCCGACGTGCGGCAGATTGGTGTTGTACTGCGGCAGGAACGCGTAGCCGGCGTTGTAGTCCAGTTGCGCGTTCGCGCGCAGCGTGCCGAGCTGGTTGTACAGCGCTTGTCCCGGACACGCGGTCTGTCCGCCGGAGATGCCGATGACGTAACTCGCATCGCGGTGGCCGATGATGTTCGGCGGGTTCGACGTGATCGGTTGCCACGCGCCAGTGCGGTCCTCCTCTTTGTGGGTGAACGTGTCCGCGCCGGTGGGCTGGATGCCGCGCGCCAGGAACTTCATGGCGATGATGTGCGCGTCGCCGTTCAGCATCACCGAGGGCGGTGGTGTGTCGGTGAATGTCCCGAGATTCGAGACGCCCATCGCGCCGCGGTTCCAGCCGTACGCGTGACCGCCGACGGCGTCGTCGCCACCTTGGCGTCCCTGCCACACGTAGCCGAACCTGTCGACGATGAAGTTGTAGCCGATGTCTCCCCAGCCTCGAGACACGGCGTGGAAGTAATAGATCGAACGGATCTCCGCGGCGGCATCGGTGTACGTGTTCGAGGTCACGGTGTGATGCACGATCGCTTTCTGCCAGGGAACGTATTCCGGCCACCACTGCATCAGCGATTCATCCGCGCCCCAGTCCTTGCGTGTGCGGATGGGCATCGCATTCACCGCCGCGCTCGCGGTCCACGACGCTTGCATGTCGTGCACGGCGCCGCTGAGGTCGTTCAGGAATCGCGTCAGCGGCGAGGCGTTGAGGTCAGAGACGTCAATGAAGGTGAGCGCGAGCGTCTTCACGTTGCGCACGTCGATGTCGGCGCCGCTGACGCGGTACTGCGCGTAGCGCATGTCGCCGACGCCGTACGGACCGGCGTAGTGCTCGTTCGCGGTCTGATCGATGAGATCGTCGTTCTCGCTGACCGGCTGCCACTCGTTCCACGTCGTGCCATCGGCGCTGACGCGAATCTCGATCGTCGCGGTGGGATCCTTTCCGAGCGGCAGGCGCCAATGGATGCCGACGGAATTGAAACGTTGACCGGCGTCGATGACGTCGCTGGTGACGGCGATCGTCGCGCCCGGTTGCGCGTCGCCTGAGGCGGCGAGCGCGCGAGCTGCGACGGATTCGACACGACCGCGATCGGCGATGTCGGTTTGCGAAACTTCGTGGGCCACGATGTGACCTGAGGCGCGCACCGAGGCGACCGCCGGGGCTTCGAGGCGCGGAAGCGCCCCCAGGGCGATGAGGGTGAGGACGCCTATGACAATCGCGCGGCGGGCCCCCGTCACCCCTTCTCCTTCGTCGCAGCTCGGTCTTTGTTCGAACGGCCCGCCGGAAGGCGTGTTACTCGGGCTAGAACTACTTGACTTAAGATTTAGTAGTGCGGCGAAAGCGCGTCGTGCGCCAGCGCGCAAAGGGACCAATCGATCCAGGATTCGGAATGCGTCTGCGTCAGCTGAGGCAAGCCACGGGCATCACGCAGGCGCAGCTCGCGGGTCGCGACTTCAGCAAAGGTTTCATCTCGCTCGTTGAGACCGGACGCGCGCGTGCGAGTCTCCGCGCGGCGCAACTGTTCGCCGAACGATTGCACGTGCCGCTCGCCGAGCTCGTCGATCCGACAGCCAGCGCGATGCATCTGCGGCTGCGCGCCTTGCTCGCGCGCGCGGCGCGGATCGAGAACGCGTTGGCCGACGCGGATCGCGTGCGGGCCGAGCTTGCGGACGCGCGGGCCGAATTGGAACGCGAGATCACGGAGCCGGGCGCGAGCTAAAAGGGCGCCGTCCGGGCCATCGTGCTCTTCAGCCCGAGCTTGCCCCGCAGGAACGAGTCCGCGGCGAGCTCGACCGAACCGCCGGTGCCGCGCACGCGGACCGAGATGACGTGGCCGCCCGGTCCGACGTTCGAGAGATCCAGCGAAATGAACGAGCCGATGTAGTAGCCCGACCTGCTGACTGCG
>VBHP01000020.1 GCA_005881435.1 Chloroflexota bacterium
CGTAATACGCCAGATGCAGCAGTTCCTGGGCGATCCGCGCCCGGAGCAGCGGCGTCTTGAACTTCTCGCGCAGGCCGCTGAGCTCGTTCCAGGCAACCTCCCACGCCTCGACCATGCGCAGGCAGCGCCCGCGCATGAGGCGGTCCTCTACGGACAGGCGGGCCGAGGCGTACTTCGGCAGCAGCTTTTCGGCGTCCGCCCGCGCCAGCGGGCCGCTCAGAGGCTCTCGCGCCACTCAGCTAAGTATTACGCCTTCGGTACGAGATGGTTCCGAAGAGCGCGGACGACGCGGTGACACCTGGGACCGATGCTTTTGCCCCATGAACGAGCTCGTGCTACGCCAGCAGCAGACCGTCGACCGCGTGGCCATGGTCGGTAGCGCCATCGCCATCCTCGTCGCCGCGGCATTCGTGACGCTCGATCCGATCCAGACCGTAGCTCGGCGGTCGGCTCCGCTGTCGGTCCAGGCGCCCTCGACCGTGGCGGCGGTCGCCGCCCCGGAGGGATCGCCGCTGGTGCAGCTCTCCTTGCCCTCGCCGGCCTGGACGGTCGTGAGCGACGGTACCTGGGCCGCCTATGCCCGCGTCGAGAAGGGCCAGCCGGCCGAGGTCGTCGTGCGCAGCCTGCGAACCGAGGACTGGCGCGTGCTCTACCGCGCCGGCGAGTCCAGCTTCCTGGGACAGCTCTCGCTAGCGAAAGGCCTCCTCGCTCTCGAGGAAATCGTGCAGCCGAACCCCGACGCGACGGGCCGTTCGATCACCATCCGCGCGATCTCGATCGCGAGCGGCGACGTGATCACGGTCGACTCCTTCACACCGATGGCGTCGCTGGCCTCCTCTCCGCTGACCGACGGCGCACGCGTGTGGTGGGTCCGCCCCGTCGCGAACGGCAACGAGATCCGCGAGCTGGATCTCGCGACAGGTACGACCCGCACCGTGCAGCAGCGCCCCGATCAGATCGCCGGTCTGGCTTTCTTCGGCGACAGCATCGGCTTCACCGCGTTCCAGCGCGACTCGGGACAGAGCTACGTAGTGGATCTCACCAACCTGATCGCGGCACGCGTCGAGGGCTTCGCCTACTCCTACATGCAATCCATCGGGCCGTCCGGTGTCGTGGTGACCGGGGCGACGACCGCGGATGCGCCCGCGGCGAGCTGGCTGGTGAACACGGACGGCACCCGGACACGCCTGGCCTCCGATTGCTTCAACGTGACCGTCAGCGCCCGCGTCCTGGCGATGCGCTGCGCCTCACAGATCGAGATCCGCGACCTCGCCACCGCGTCGAGCCTCTACCGCTTCGCCGGTAACGCCGGCGCGCTGGCGGTGTTCGACGGCGGCGTGGTCTGGGGCGAGGGCGACCAGCTGATGCTGTACGAACTGCCATCGCTCCACGAGGCCTCACGCTCGCGACCCGAATAGAACGTCACCCCCTCCTCCTTCCACGATCGGCCCGTCTCGGTTCTGCGCCATTACCGGGACGGGTCGATCTCGCATCGACGCCGAACACGCGCGCCAGGACCGAGAAGGTCATGGCGATCGGCCGTTGCACCGCGAGGGGGGCGCCCGCGGTGAAGTACCCGAAGCGCCGCGCCATCACCGCCAGCTCAAGCGCTCCGGGGACGCCCTGCTCGTCGGTCCGGCCTTCACGCGAGAGCCGGTACAACCATTCGAAGAGCGCTTCCGCACCCTCGGCCGGCCGGAGCTCGAGGATCACCTGCGCCTCGCTGTCGCCCGCGTTCCAGAACAAGTGCGGCTTGCCGCGCGGGAACGTCGCCGACTGCCGGGCCCCAAGAACACCCTCATCGCGACCGCTGCTGTAACCGATCCGACCCGCCACCACCGAGAGGTGCTCGTCCTGGCGGGTGTGGATGTGCGTGCATCCGACGCGGCCATATGGCTTGACGAAGATGTCCGCGCGGAAGACATCTGCCGCGCCGGGCGCGGTCGCAGCGCGGAACAGCATCCGCTCTCCCGTGACCCGGTTTTCGATGATCTCCCCAGCGCGTGCCACGTTAGGCTATCGCTCGTGACCGCCTTCCACCCCTTGCGATCGACGGAGGCCGGCCTCCGTCGGGGCGACTTCATCGCGCCGGTCATCGGCGAGATCAAGAAGGTCATCGTCGGTCAGGACTACCTGATCAACCGGCTGCTCGTCGCGCTGCTGTGCAACGGCCACCTGCTGATCGAGGGCGTCCCCGGACTCGCCAAGACCCTTGCGGTGAAGACGCTGGCGGACACGATAGATGCGGGATTTCGGCGCATCCAGTTCACGCCGGACATGCTTCCGGCGGACCTCAACGGCACGATGATCTACAACCCCGCCGAGCAGACATTCCAGCCGCGTCTGGGGCCGATCTTCACCGATATCTTGCTGGCCGACGAGATCAACCGGGCCCCGCCGAAGGTCCAAAGCGCGCTCCTCGAGGCGATGCAGGAGCGTCAGGTCTCGATCGGCGGGAATACCTATCCGCTCTCGGACATCTTCATGGTCCTGGCGACGCAGAACCCGATCGAACACGAAGGGACCTACCGGCTGCCGGAAGCGCAGGTGGACCGCTTCATGATGAAGGTCGTCGTCGGCTACCCCACCGCGGAAGAGGAGCGGATCATCATGGACCGCCAAACGGTCGAGGCCGCGCCGCACATCCGGCGGATGACCTCCCGTGAGTCGATCCTCGACGCCCGCGAGGCCGTCCGTCAGGTGCGGATGGAGGATCCGCTGCGCGACTACGTCGTCAACCTGGTCCGTGCCACGCGGGAGCCAAAGCATTTCAAGCTCGACGATCTGGAGCCGCTCATCAGCTATGGCGTCTCACCGCGCGCCTCGATCTACATCTCCCTGGCCGCACGCGCGAGCGCGTTCCTCGAGGGTCGTGACTACGTCCTCCCAGACGACGTCAAGACCGTCGCCATGGACGTCATGCGGCACCGCCTCATCATCACGTACGAAGCTGAGGCCGAAGAGGTGACCCCGGAGTCAGTCGTGACCCGGGTCCTCGACGGAGTCGCCGTACCCTAGGCGGAGGATGTTCCCCTGGCGCCGGCGCGAGCGCGAGGCAGCCTCCGCGTCCACACGGCCGGCGGATGCGCTGCGCCAGATCCACAACCTCGAGGTGCGCTCCCGGGTCCTCGCCGACGAGATGCTCCTCGGGACCTACCGCAGCGTGTTCCGCGGCTCGGGGCTGGAATTCGAGGAAGTGCGCGAATACGAGCAGGGTGACGACATCCGCAGCATCGACTGGAACGTCACGGCTCGGATGGGCTCCCCGTTCGTCAAGAAATACCGTGAGGATCGCGAGCTCGCGATCTTTCTGGTCGTCGACGTTTCGTCCTCGACCTGGTTCGGGAGCGCCGAACGCAGCAAGCGAGAGCTCGCGGCGGAAGTCGGCACGCTCCTCGCCGCGGTGGCGTTGCGGAACAACGATCGCGTCGGGCTGCTGCTGTTCTCCGATCACATCGAGCGCTACCTGCCGCCCCGCGCCGGCCGCGAGCACTTGTTGCGGGTCATCCGCGAGCTCGTGTCCGCCGAGCCGGTGCGCGCGCGCACCGACATCGGCGGCGCGGTGCGCTTCCTTCGCAACGTGACCAAGAAGCACGCCGTGGTGTTCCTGCTGTCCGACTTCCTGGACGCCGACTTCAGCGCGCCGCTGCGGCGTTTGGCGCAGAAGCACGACGTGATCGCGCTGACGCTCAACGATCCGCGAGAGCTGGAGCTCCCCGCCGTCGGCGTCATCGCGCTGGAGGACGCCGAGACCGGAGCGATCGACGTCATCGATACCGGTCGGGCGTCGGTGCGCGAGGCGTATGGTCGGGCGGCGCGTGAGCGCCGCGGGGAACGCCGTCGCGCCTTCGTGCGGATGGCCGTGGACGTCGCGGACCTGTCCACCGACCGCCCCTTTGTGCCGGCCTTGCAGGCCTTATTCAACGCCCGATCGAGGCGCCATTGAAGCGTGTCGTCGCCTGCGTCCTGCTTCTCGGCGCGGCCACCTGGGCGCTCGCAACGGCCATGTTCGCCGACGAGCCGGTGAGCGCGACGCTCAGCGTCGACCGCAACGTGATCACGATGGTCGATCAGATCCGCGTCGCCGTCGTCGTCACTGCGCAGAACGGGTACCGCCTCGGCGCGCCCGTCGTCCTCAAGACGATGGGCGATTTCGACGTTGTGGACAGCGCTCCACCCGTCGTCGGCAATCCCGGCGGCGGCGTGACCCGCTACACGTTCCGCTACTGGGTCACGACCTTCACCCTCGGCGACCACGTCATCCCCTCGATCGAATTCCCCTACAGCACCGATCAGGGCGAGATCGCAAGCGTGCGGACGACGCCCATCGCCGTCCGCGTCGACAGCGTGATACAGAGCGGCGAGAGCAGCGCCGACATCAAGCCGTTGAGGGCGCAGCTCGACGTTCCGGGCGCGGAGGCGTCGCGCGCCCTGTTCTGGGGCAGCGGCGCGGCGATCACGGCCGTGATCGCGACACCGGTGCTGCTGCTCTACCGCCGCGCGCGTCGACGACGTCTGATCGGCGTGCCGGACCTCGATCGCACGCCAGTGCAGGGCGCGCTTCGCGAGCTCGGACGTATCGCCGACCTGCACCTCCCCGAAAAGGGACGCGCCGCCGAGCACTACGAGCTCGTCGCGGCGGCGCTACGGCGCTATCTGACGCAGCAGTTCGCGCTGCCCGCGGACCGCCGCACCGCGCGGGAGCTGCATCTGGCGATGGAGCGCGCGGGCATCGACCGCCGCCAGGCCGATGCGATCTACGGGCTGCTGCGCGAGAGCGAGGCCGTGCGCTTCCAGCGCGCGCAGCGGCAGCCGCGGCACGCGCAGCAGTCGCTCGCCGACGCCATCGCCGCGCTGGCCAAAGCCCGCTCCGCCGAGCGGCGGACCGCGGAACTCGTTCCATGACGCTGCCGCCTCTCGGCGACGTGCACTTCGTTGATCCGTGGGCCTTCGCGCTGCTGGCCCTGGTCCTGCTCGGCGCGGCGGTGGCCATCCAGCGCGAGCGCGCGCGGAGCGGCGGGCTGCTGTTCTCCTCGCGCACGCTCCTGGCCGGCATCACGCGCTCGCGTCGTGCGTCGCTGCGCTGGATCATGCTGCCGCTGCGCGCGGCGGCCGCGATCCTGATCGTGTTCGCGCTGGCGCGGCCGCAGATCACGCAGGCCGCGGTGGAGGAGCCGGCCGAGGGCATCGACATCGTTCTGGCGCTGGACGTGTCGTCGTCGATGGCGCAGGACTACTCCGGCGGTGGCTCGAAGATCCAGGCGGTCAAGGCGGTCATCGAGGACTTTCTGAAGCGGCAGTCTCAGGATCGCATCGGCATCGTGCTGTTCGCGGGCGAGGGGCTGATCCTGTCGCCGTTGACGCTGGACTACGACGCGCCGCAGAAGCTTCTCGCGCCTATCGAGGCCGGCAAGCCGGTGCCGGATGGCACGGCCATCGGGACGGGGCTGGCGGTGTCGCTCAATCTGCTGCGCGATTCGCAGGCCAAGGCGAAGGCCGTGATCCTCCTCACCGACGGCGAGAACAATCTCGGCGACATCGCACCGCTCGACGCGGCCCAACTGGCGCGAGTGCTCGGCGTGCACGTGTACACGATCGGTGCGATCGCCAAGCGCGGCGACAGCGTCGACGAGAAGCTGCTGCAGCGCATGGCCGAGGTCGGCACCGGCAAGTACTACCGCGCCGAGGACGCGAACACCCTGGCCGGCATCTATCGCGAGATCCAGTCGCTGGAGCGCTCGCGCGTCGGCACGCGGATCGTCGGCGGGGGGGTGCAGGAGGTCCAGCTGCCGTTCTTGCTGGGCGCGCTCGGCGCCGTCCTACTCGAGGTCATGCTCGCGACGACGGTGCTGAGGCGCGTGCCGTGAACCTCGACGAGCTCCGGCTCATCCATCCCGAGCTGGCACTGCTCGCGCTCGTCGCGGTGCCCATCGGTCTGCTGTACCTCGCCACGTTCGTGGCGCGCCGGCGCGCCCTCGCGCGTTTCGCCGGGCGTGGCGCAAGACTCAGCTCGGTCAGCGGCGCGCGGCAGGGAGTTCGCGCCGTGCTCGTCATCCTCGCCGTCGCGACGCTCGCGTTCGCGGCGGCCGGGCCGTTCGTCGATCTGCGTGAGGTGCAGGTGCGCTGGCACGGGGTCGACCTGGTCGTCGCGCTCGACGTCTCGCAGAGCATGGCCGTCAAAGACGTCCAGCCCGATCGGCTGCATGCCGCGCGCGACGCGATCCGCTCGCTGGTCCAGGCGGTCCCCGGTACGCGCGTCGCGCTGGTGCTATTCGGAGCGAACGGCATCCTGCGCTATCCGCCGACCACGGATCCGGCGGTGATCACCGATGCGCTCGACAGCCCCGGCCGCACCTTCCGCCCGACGAACGGCTCGTCGTTGCGCGCGGCGATCGATGCCGCGGTCGATGCCTTCGCCACGGACAGCGTGCTCCCGAAGGCCGTGCTCGTGGTCTCGGACGGCGAGGATCTCACCACCGATCGACCGGATCTGGTCCGCTATCGCGCCAAGAACATCCGGCTTTTCGGATTGACTGTCGGCACGGCCGCGGGCGGGCAGGTACCGACGTATGACACGCAGGGTCGAGATCTCGGCCCGCTCGTCGACGCCAAGGGCCAGCCGATCGTGAGCCACATGCAAGAAAGCCTGCTCCGCGATTACGCGACGGCAACGGGGGGGACCGAGTGGCATTACGACGGGACCGCGGCGTCGCTGCAAGAACCCGCGGCCGCGCTGCTGGCGATGGGGAGCGGAGACCTGACCGGATCGACGCAGCGCCGACCCGACGACCAGTACCAGCTGATTGCATTCGTGGCGTTCGTGGCGCTGGTGCTGGAGTGGATCGTGAGCCAGCGCCGGCGCATGCCGTGGCCGACACGGGCACGGGTAGGCGTGACGCGGCGCCGCCCGCTCCCCGGTCCGGCGCTGCTGCTGTTAGCTCTGCTGCTCGCGGGCTGCGCGGACGCAGCGGCGACGAACGAGACGGCCAACGGCCAGTTCGCATCGGGCGACTTCGAAGGTGCGCTGACGCGCTATCGCGGCATCCTGCGGGATCGTCCCGACCTCGCGGAGGTGTCGATCAACGCAGGGAACGCCCTGTATCGACTCGGTCAGTTCGATCGCGCCCTGTCCAACTACGAGGCCGCGATGAGCTCGCCCGACCGCCGCGTTCGCGCCGTGGCGCTGTACGACCGCGGCAATGCGTTGTTCCGCCTCGGTCGCAACGACGAAGCGCGCGCCGCGTATGTCGAAGTGCTCAAGATCGATCCGAACGACCGCGACGCGAAATTCAACATCGAGGTCATCGATCGCATCCGCGCCGGTCAGCAGCAGCAGCCGCAACCGAACGCCAGCGGCACACCGCCATCGAATCCGCAGCAGAGCCCGGCCACGGGGAGCGGCCAGCCGAGTGGCAGTGGCGCGCCGTCCTCACCGGGCCCGCAACAGCAAAGCGGCGGCGGCTCCCCCAGCGGCCAGAACGCGCCCGGCGATCAGCAGTCCCTCAGCGACGCGCTCCAAGCCTTCCGGCAGGATCTGACACCGGAGGAGGCCCTGCGGTTGCTCGACGCGCTCGAACGCCAGCAGCAGGGCATCATCACGTTCATCGAAGGATCGTCGCGCCGTCAGGGCGCGGGGCAGGATCCGCAGTACTAGCTGCGATCAGCTAGTGGCTCGGCTCCTTCTCTTCTTCTTCCAGCTGCGCGAGCTTCTCGGCCTGATCCTGGGTGCTCAGCGCGTCGATGAGGTCGTCCAGGTCGCCGTCCAACCGGCGCTCGATCCCTGAGACGTTGTAGCCGAGACGCCGGTCCGTGATCCGATCCTGTGCGAAGTTGTACGTACGCATTTTCTCGGCGCGCTCGCCGCGCCCGATCTGCGCGCGCCGGGCTGCGCCCTCCTGCTCCGCGCGCTTCTCCTGCTCGTAGGCCAGCAGCCGCGCGCGCAGCACGGCCATGGCCTTGGCCTTGTTTTTCAGCTGCGAGCGCTCGTCCTGGCAGGTCACGACGAGGCCGGTCGGAAGATGGGTGATGCGGACCGCCGAGTCGGTGGTGTTCACGCCCTGGCCACCGTGGCCGCTGGCGCGGTAGACGTCGATCTTCAGATCTTCGTCCGGGATGCGGATGTCGATCTCCTCCGCCTCGGGCAGCACCGCCACCGTCGCCGTGGACGTGTGGATACGTCCCTGCGCCTCGGTGGCGGGAACGCGCTGCACGCGGTGCACGCCCGATTCGAACTTCAGCCGCGAGTAGGCCCGTTTGCCGGCGATGCGGAAGACCACTTCCTTGAAACCGCCCAGATCCGAGGGGCTCTGCGAGAGCATCTCCGTCTTCCAGCGATGACGCTCGGCATAACGCGAGTACATGCGGTAGAGGTCGCGAGCAAAGAGCGCCGCTTCCTCGCCGCCCTCGCCGGCGCGGATCTCGACGATGACGCCCTTCTCATCCAGCGGATCCTGCGGCACGAGCAGCTCGCGAACGCGCTCGGCGATCTGCCGTTCCGCTTCGTCGGCGGCACGGACGTCCTCGAGCGCGAGATCGCGTAGCTCCGGGTCGCCGAGAGCGGCGACGGCCTTCTCCCGATTCGCCCGGACCTCGTCGAGCGCGCGCTTCGCCCCCACCAGCGGCTCGAGCGCCGCCAGCTCCTGGCCGAGCCGGCGCAGGGTGGCCGAGTCCTTCGCGCCCGTCGTCAGCTGCTCGGTGATCTCGCTGTGGCGTCGCTCGAAGTCGCGCAGGCGCGCCATCAGGCGCGGCGAGATCTCAGGCAACGCGCTGCTCCCCGTCGCCCGCGAGCGCCTCCTCGAGCGACGCGATCGCGACCTCGATCATCGGACGCGTCGGCTGCCGTGTGGTGATGCGCTGGAGCAGCAGACCGGGCCACACCAGGATACGCATCAGCGGCGAGCTCTCGTGCCGCGCGCCGATGCGCAGCACTTCGTAGGAGATCGCCGCCACCGGGAGCACCAGCACCAGGCGCTCGAACAGGGCAAGAATCGGGTTCGCGCGCTCGAGGAACGCGAACGCGATGATGCTCACGACGACCACGAGCAGCAGGAACGCCGTGCCACAACGTGGATGCGCCGTGGGGTACTTCTCGATCGCCGACGGCTGCAACGGTTCGCCATGTTCGAAGGCGTGGATGGTCATGTGCTCGGCACCGTGGTACGCGAACACGCGCCGGACGTCGGGCAGCAGCGAGATCGCCGAGACGTAGCCCAGGAACAACGCCATCCGCAACGCGCCCTCGAGGATGTTGGCCATCCGAGCGTCGGCCACGATGCCATGGATCGCCTGCGTCGCGAGATACGGCAGACCGACGAACAGCGCCAGCGCGATTGCAAGCGTCGTGACGACGAAGCCGACGGCCGAGCCGCCCTCGAGCTTCACCGATTCGTCCTCGAGGGCGACATTGGCCGAGCGCATCAGCATCCGCACGCCGATCACGAGCGATTCCCACAACACGACCACGCCGCGCACGAACGGCAGTCGCGCTACGCGCGAGCGTTGCAGCGGCGAATCGATGGGCTCGCGGTAGCGGTAGATCACGCCGGAGGGTTTGCGTACGGCCAGGCCGATCGTGCGCATGCCCCGAATGACGACGCCCTCGATCACGGCTTGGCCGCCATATGCGAACTGCGCCATCAGGACCTCACGCTCGCAGGCGCGCGCTAACGCGCCGCGGTCTTCTCGGCGGTGGCCGCGGCCTTCTCGGCGGCCTTGTCGGCCGTCTTCTGGTAGCGGCGCGTGAAGCGCTCGACACGGCCAGCGGTGTCGACGATCTGCTGCTTGCCGGTGAAGAACGGATGGCAGTTGCTGCAGACCTCTACGTGCAGCTCCGGTCTGGTGGAGCCGGTCATGAAGGTGTTGCCGCACGTGCCGCACACGACCTTGGCCAGCACGTAGCGCGGGTGGATGCCCTTCTTCATCGCTCTACGCCTGCGGAAGCACGGACACGCGACGGCGATCGTCGCGCGCCGGTCCGTATCGCACCAGGCCTGCGGCCAGCGCAAACAGGGTGTGGTCCTTGCCCACGCCGACGTTCTGCCCCGGCAGGATCTTTGTGCCCCGCTGGCGAACGAGGATCGCGCCAGCGTCGACGTAGCTTCCGGCGAACGTCTTCACGCCGAGGCGTTGCCCGGCCGAATCGCGGCCGTTGCGGCTGGAACCGGCGCCCTTCTTGTGTGCCAACTCAAGACTCCTTGGTCACGTCGATCTTCGTCACGCGGATGTTCGTCAGCAATTGCCGGTGCCCGCGCCGCTTCCGGTGCCGCACCTTGCTTTTGTACCGCAGGATGTCGATCTTCTCGCCTTTTCGACTTCCGGTGACCTCGGCCGTGACGGAGACACCGGCCAGACGCGGCGTGCCGATCCGAACCCCCTGGTCATCGGCGAACCCGATGACCTCGAGCTCGAGCGCGGAGCCTTTCTCGGTTGCAGCCAGGCCCGGGACCGAGATGGTCTCGCCCTCGGTCACCCGGTACTGCTTGCCGCCGGCGCGAACGACCGCGTACAAAGACACTCCTTCAGTCGATGACGAGATGACGGATAGACAAAAAGTCGTGGCGCACGGCGCCACGCGAGAAATAAGTGTAGGGCGAGCGCGCGGCCGCGTCGAGACATTCGGCTGCCCGAGCTAGCCGGCACGCGCGCTCGACCCGGCTAGCGCCCGAGCGCCTTCTTCGCGGCGCGCACGTTCTTGACGCCGATTGCCGCCACGGCACGCTTGCGGTCTGCCGCCAGGAGGTAGGCGCTGTCGATGTTCACCTTGGCCTTGCCCAGCCGCTTCGCGACGCGGGCCAGAGCGCCGGGCTTGTTCCGCAGCCGCACCTCGAGCACGTCACGCTCCTGACTGACGCGCACCTTCGCGGACTTGAGCGCGCGCTTCGCCTTCCCCGGTTCGTCGACAACAACACGGACCACGCCCTTCGGTCCTGTGGTCGAGGCGGAGAGAGCGGTGATGTTCACGCCCGCTTTCCCGAGCGTGTCCGCGAGCAGCGCGAGCTGCCCCGGTTTGTTCGGCAAGTTGATGCTCAGTTCTTTCGCCATGTGCTGCGTTCCCCCTTTCGCCGTGTCTGTATATCACCGACCGAAGCGCTGTACGCTCCGCCGCCGTGACCGCGCAGGTCGGCGCCCTCGGACGACGCGCGAGGTCGATCGACGACGACCGTGAGATCCTCGGCTGGTCGTTTTATGACTGGGCCAATTCCGCCTTTCCGACAACGGTCGGAACGGTGTTCCTCGGTCCCTACCTCACCAGCGTCACCAAGTCCGCCGCCGATCCTGCCGGCTTCGTGCATCCGCTTGGCATCCCGATCACGGCTGGCTCCTTCTTTCCGTTCCTGATCTCGCTGGCGGTGCTGGTGCAGTTGATCACGCTGCCGGTGTTGGGCGCGATCGCCGATTACTCCAACCGCAAGAAACAACTGCTCGCGCTGTTCGCGTACCTCGGCGCGGCCGCGACGGCGTGTCTGTACTTCGTTGCCGGCACGAACTACCTGCTCGGCGCGGCGCTGTTCCTGATCGCCAACACCAGCTTCGGCGCATCGGTGGTCTTCTACAACGCATTCCTTCCCGACATTGCCAGTCCGGAGCGACGCGATTTCGTATCGTCGCTCGGTTGGGCCATCGGCTATCTCGGCGGCGGCATCCTGCTCGCGCTGAACCTGGTGCTGGTGTTCCGTGCCGACGCGCTCGGCATCAGCACCGCCGACGCGGCACGAATCAGCCTCGCCTCGGCCGGCCTGTGGTGGGCGCTGTTCACCCTGGTCCCACTGGCGGCGCTGCGATCACGCGACGCCGTGAAGCAGCTGCCGCGAGGCGCCAGCTACGTGACGATCGGGTTCAGGCAGCTTCGCGCGACGCTCTCGCGCGCTCGCGCTCTGCCACACACGCTCCTGTTCCTTCTCGCCTACCTGATCTACGCCGACGGTATCCAGACGGTCATCTCGCTGTCATCGCAGTTCGGGCAGGAGGAGCTCAAGCTGCCGATCTCGACACTCACGGCGGTGATCCTGATGGTGCAGTTCGTCGCGTTCCTCGGCACGCTCGCGGTGGGCTGGATCGCGCGACGTGTCGGCACCAAACGGACGGTCATCGCCACGCTGGTGCTGTGGATCGGCGTGCTCATCTACGCCTATGGGTTCCTGTACACGGACACGCAGTTCTGGGCGCTGGGAGTCGCGATCGCGCTGGTGCTGGGTGGCACGCAGGCCCTGTCGCGATCGCTGTACTCGTTGATGATCCCGAAGGGTCAAGAGGCCGAGTACTTCTCGCTCTACGAGATCAGCGACAAGGGCACCTCCTGGCTGGGGCCGCTGCTCTTCGGTCTAGCGCTGCAATTCACCGGCTCGTACCGCATCGCCATCGTCTCGATCGTCGTGTTCTTCATCGCCGGAATGGCGCTGCTGTCGCGCGTCAACGTGCGGGAGGCCGCCCGCGAAGCGGGACACGAAGCGCCGGCGACCGTCTAGCTCACGCCCTGGTGTGATCCGGCGCCGAGAGCCTTTTCGATCTGCTCGACGTGCTCCATGCGATGCAGGTGCCGATGCGCCCAGCGCGGTTTTCCCGCCGCGACCAGGGCGGCGACACGGCCCGGCCCCGCGCTGGCAACGAGCTGATTCACGACCGTCGCCGCGCCCAGAGCCTCCGCGCGTACCGCAGAAGCTGGGAGGGCGCGCCACTGGAAGAGCGAAGCCTCGTTGACCAAATCAGTCGCGCCCTGCAGGTCGTTCAACTCACCGGTATCGAGCCAGGACCGCAGCCGTCGCGCCGAGAGCCGATCCCAGAACGCGAGGTGGGCGAGTGCCACACCGATCGTCCAGCCCTCGCCGAGATCGCGACCCATGGCGCGATCGTCGAGGCGATCGACCAGTTGCCGGAGTCGGTCTGCCGAACGCGCGTTCGCGCCGATGGCGTCGGCTTCGGTCCGCTCGCTCATTCGCGCGCCCTCGATTCCAGCACGACGACCTGCAGCTCCTGCGGCAGATTTGCGCGAGCCACCGACAGCTTCGGCACCGGCTGCACGTCCTTCACGCCCATCTCCTGCAGGAAGCGCCGATGTACCCCTTCTTTGGCGGCGGGATCGAAGGACATCGGCACGACCACCTTCGGCTCGAATTGATGGACCACATCGGCCGCGAGCGCGGCCGTGAGATTCACGTCCGGTCCCGTCACCGGGACGAGGAGGACATCGATGTCGCCGAGCGCCTCGAGCTCGGCCTCGTCGATGGCGTGACCGAGGTCGCCGAGGTGGCCGACGACGACGTTGTCCAGCCGGATGATGAAGACGGTGTTCTTGCCCCGGGTCTTGCCGCGCTCGCCGTCGTGGAACGAAGCCAGACCGGTCAGCAGGCACTCCTTCACTTCGTA
This sequence comes from Chloroflexota bacterium, assembly GCA_005881435.1. Taxonomy (GTDB): domain Bacteria; phylum Chloroflexota; class Limnocylindria; order P2-11E; family CF-107; genus CF-107. The sequence continues at coordinate 13,363 of VBHP01000020.1, forward strand.
CTCGCCGGGCGAGCGCAGGATCACCGGATCGCCGCCGACGGACTTCAGGCTGGCATGGCCGGGGTGGTCGTGGCTGATGGTCACCACCGATGCGTCGGTCTTGGAGATTGCGTGGCCCGACTTCGGGTCCGGCGGATCGGTCAAAACGGTTACATCTCGACCGCGCATGCGGAAACAGGCGTGCCCCAGCCAAGTGATATCCATCCGGCAGACCCTTTCGATTTGACCCTGTCGATCGGAGAAGTCAAATCGAAAGGGTCTGCGGCTAGAGTAACCGGCTGAAACCGGCGGCCGGAGAACCGGGTACCAGTTGAGGCCGAAGGCGGTGCCGGCGGGAGGCAGGGCTGCGCAGCGACCAGGAGATCGTGCAGGCCTGCTTGGCCGGAAACGGCGACGCCTTCGCCGAGATCGTCGAGAGGTACGGGACCCGGGTGTACAACCTCGCATTGCGGATCACGAACGACCGTGACGCCGCGAATGACTGCGCGCAGGAGGCGTTCATCAGGGCCTATCGCGCGCTCGCCCAGTACGACCAGAACCTGCCCCTGCAGCCATGGCTGCTTCGCATCGTCACCAACACCAGCCTGAATCACGTCCAGCGCTGGCACGCGCACGAGCATCCCGTCGAGGAGATGCCGGACGGCGCCGAGCCCGCGGAGCTGCAACCGGAAGCGTTGGCCATCCGCCGCGAGGAGCTCGGCGAGGTGCTCGCGGCGATGAACGCGCTACCGGCGCGCTATCGCGCGGCACTGACGCTGCGCCATCTGCACGAGCTGTCCTATGAGGAGATCGCGCACGCCCTGGAGCTTCCGATCGGCACGGTGAAGACGCACCTGCACCGGGCTCGGGCGGCACTCCTGACCGAGCTGCACCGGCGCCGCAAGGAGCGAACCTCGTGAACGACCGGGACACGAATGTCGAGCGGGCGTTTACCGAGTTGTTCCAGCGAATGCCGACGGAGCACGCGCCATTGGGATTCCGCGACACGGTCATGGCGCGGATCGCCGCCGAGAGCGCGCGGCGCTGGCGCTGGGAGTGGCTCGCGGCCTTTGCCGTCGCGATCCCGAGCCTGATCTTCCTGATGTCGACGCTGATCGAACACGGTGACGAGCTCAGCGACGGCCTCGGCAGCATCGCCAATGCGCTGCTGGGCCTCGAGGCCTGGGACGCATCGACCTCGGTGTACGTCGACGGCATCGTGCTGCTCGCGGTCGCGCTCGTCGGCATCGCCGGACTCTTGGTGACGCACGCGCTGCTGGCCGAAGAGCAAACGCGTTCGCGCGTGCACGTGGCGTGATCGGGCGATGACGCAACGCGATTTTCTGCTCGTGCTCGGCGGCGGCGCGGCGACCGTCGCCGTCAGCGTGGTGCTGTTCCTCGCGATCGTCGCCAGCCAGCAGCCGGCGGGTGCGTCGACCGTGGTCGTCGGACGCCGAGCGGTCCCGACGGCGGTGCCGGTCGCTCAAATCGAGCGACGTCTCCCCGCCGAGCTCCGTTTCCTGGCGCCGATCGTGGCGTTGCAACGAGGCGTCGCGCAGGCCTCGAGAGAGGCCGCCGGCGTGTTCCTGGTCGTCCTCCTGACCGGTGCGACGCTGGTCTTTGGGCGCGATCAGGTCCTGCGCATCCAGGCCAGGACAGCGGGCGACGCGGCCGAGCAAGCCCGCGTCTTCGGCATCGGCGTGGGTGCGCTCGTGGCGCTGGCCAGCGGCGTGATCCTTGGCTTTTTCGTCGTGCTCCGATCGCTGGTCCAGTCCGCACCGGCGGGCAACCTCGCCTTTGGGCTGCAGACGATCGTCGCGCTCCTCGCCCTGGTCCTCCTCGTCGTCGGCGTCGCCGCGCTGCTCGGCTTCACCGCGGCGTCGTGGCGTCTCGGGGTGTGGGTGCTGCGGCGCCAACCGTCGCCGGTGCTACGGGAGCGGGTACCGGCGACCCTGGCGGCGCTGTTCGTAGCCGCCATGCTCTATCTCATGGCGCAACTGCCGTACGTCGGGCCCGCGGTCGCCGCGGTACTCCTGGCCTATTCACTAGGCGCGTTCGTGCAGGCACGATTGGTCCGAACGGAGGCCCGCCCGGCCTGAGCGCTCCCGCGGCTCCTCCGTCTCGCGTTCACCGTTTCTACATCTCCGTAGCCCATCGTCGCGTCACAAACGCATGGATCGAGGTCCGATGAAGATCGCCGCCGCCAGACCCGCCGTCGCCGCCGGCTCCAAGCTTCCGCTGCTCGCCGTAGGAGTGGTGCTGCTGGCCGGCGTCAGCGTATTCGGCGTGAGCCGATTGCTGGCCTCGCCGCCGAAGGTCGACTACCGCACCTCGCCGGTGCAGCGCGCGAACGTCACGCAGACCGTCAGCGTGTCGGGCAGCGTGAACGCGGCGTCGCAGGTGCACCTGAGCTTCAAGTCCGGCGGGAAGCTCGCCGCGGTGATGGTCCAGACCGGTCAGACAGTCGCGGCCGGCGATCTCCTGGCGAAGCTCGACGACAGCGATCAGAAGGTCGCACTGCAGCAGGCGCAAGCGAACCTCAATGCGGCGCAGGCGAAATACAGCTCGACACTCGCCGGCTCGGACCTCGTGCCGCTGCGAAACAGCGTCGACCAGGCGCAGCAGGCCTTGAACCGTCTGCAGACGAATTACGTCGCGGCGAAGACGAATCTGGATATCTTCTTCAGCGGGGCCGGCGCCGATCGGAATGCCGCGAATGCCGCCGTGCTATCGGCGCAGTCCACGCTGAACACGCTGCAGAACGATCTCAACAGCGACCGCGCTTATTCCGACGTACGCACGGCCATGAATACGGCGAACAGCATGCAGGCCACCTTCCAGCAGGCGCAGGTCCCCTCGGCGACGCTGGACCAGGCCATCACCGACCTGTCCAGCTCGCTGCAGTCGTTGAAGACGCTGATCGCCGCCGCGGATGCGGGGCGGCCCGACGTCCAGGGTTTCGGCGCGGCGCAGACCTCGGTCAACGCGACCATCGCGCGGCTGCAGAGCGCCATGGATTCGTACAGCGCCCAAGTTGCAAGCGCCCTCACCGGCGCGAACAGCATCATCGCCAGCCTCAACACCGCGAGCACGCGGCCCGATGCGACCCTCGATCAGACGCGCGCGGATGCGGGCGCGCTCGCGCAGCAACTCACGGCCGCGCAGCAGCAGCTGGTGGCGTCGAAGAGCAGATTCGGAGCGCTGTCGACGCCGCTGCAAAGTGTGTCCGATGTCATCGTCGGCGCGTCGTTGGTGAATGCGCAGAACTCGCTCATCAACGTGCGGCAATCGCTGCAGGCCAAGCTGGACTCGCGCGACAGCGATATCCAGAGCGCGCTCTCCTCGCTCCAGTCAGCGCAGTCCAGCGTCGACAACGCCAACAACGCGATCGGCAACCTGTCGCTGACAGCACCGGTCGGTGGCGTCGTGACGTCCGTGGCCAACTCCGTCGGCGAGTTCGTCTCCAGCTCGGCGGCGAACGGGTTCATCGTCCTGTCCGCGACCAATACGCTGGCGCTGCACGGCACCGTCGGCGAAGCCGACGTCGCCAGCCTCAAGCTGTCGCAGGTCGCGACGATCACGATCGACGCCATCGGCACGGACAAGCGGCTCACCGGCAAGGTCACCAGCCTCGATCCGGTGGCGACAGTGCAGCAGGGCGTGCCGGTATACGGCATCGACGTGACGCTCGACGTCCTCGATCCAGCGATCCGGCCGGGGATGACCGGAACCGCAAACGTGATCGTCGCCAGCAAACGCGACGTCTTGGTCGTGCCGAACCTGGCCATTCGCAACCTCGGCGGTCGTCGCGGTGTGCAGGTGCTGGCGAACGGGGAGGCAGTCGATCGGACCGACGTCGTGTTCGGGCTCTCGAATGACACCGTGACCGAGGTCACCAGCGGGCTCTCCGAAGACGATGCCGTGATCCTGCCGACGGCGCAGGCGCGTCAGACCAACCCTTCGCAGATCCGCGTTCCCGGCGGTGGTGGACCGCCGCAAGGTGTCCCCGGCCGATGACGCCGATCCTGGAGCTGCGCGGCATCACCAAGACCTATCGCCTGGGCAAGGAGATCGCGGTCCAGGCCCTGCGCGGCGTGAACCTCGACGTCGCCGGGGGTGAGTTCGTGGCGGTGATGGGTCCTTCGGGCTCGGGGAAGTCGACGCTGATGAACGTCATCGGCTGTCTCGATGTCCCCGACGGCGGGCGCTACCGCCTCGCCGGCGAGGACGTCTCCGAGCTCGGCGACGACCAGCTCGCCGACATCCGTAACCGCCGCATCGGCTTCGTCTTCCAGACCTACAACCTCCTGCCGCGTCTCACGGCCCTCGAGAACGTGCAGCTGCCGCTGGTCTACGCCGGTAGTGGTGGCGGGCACGATCGCCGCCGCCGGGGCCAGGAGGCCCTCGCCGCGGTGGGCCTGGAGGAGCGGGCGCACCACCGCCCCAGCGAGCTCAGTGGTGGGCAGCAGCAGCGCGTGGCCATCGCCCGGGCCCTCATGACCGACCCGGCCCTGGTCCTCGCCGACGAGCCCACCGGCAACCTCGATTCCCGCTCCAGCATCGAGATCCTGCAGCTCTTCGAGCGCATCAACGACCAGGGTCGGACCATCGTCATGGTCACCCACGAGCCCGATGTGGCCGAGCACGCCAAACGTGTGGTGCGCATGCGCGACGGCATGATCGTGCAAGACACGCAGGTCGCCGGACGCCGGCGCGCCGGCGATCAGCTCCTCGGCGCGGGAACGGCGGGAGAGGACTGATGCGCTATCGCGACGCGATGCATTCCGCACTCCAGTCGCTGGTGACGAACAAGCTGCGATCGGCGCTGACCATGCTCGGCGTGATCATCGGCGTGGCCGCGGTCATCGCCATGGTCGCCATCGGGAACGGGGCGCAGGCGAACGTGCAGCAAGCCGTGCTCGCGTTGGGCTCGAACCTCGTCACCGTGTCGCCCGGGAATCAGAGCTCCGAGGGCGTCCGCGGCGCCGGCGCGCAAGCTGCGCTCACATACGACGATTGCAAGGCCCTGACCCTCGATGCCGTGCCGGCCATGACCGCCCTGTCGTGCGAAGCGCAGGCCGGGCGCTCGAACCTCTCCGCCAACGGCCAGACCTGGAGTTCGCAGGTGATCGGGGTCACGGACCGTTACCCGACGGTGCGCGACTGGCCCATCGGCCTCGGCGACTTTTTCACCGACAGCGACGTGCGTCTGTATTCGCAGGTCGCCGTGCTTGGCTCCAGCACCGCGGAGAGTCTGTTCGGGGCCGAAGCGAACCCGATCGGACAGCAGATCCAGATCCGCTCCGGCTTCGCCAAGACGATCCGGGTGCTGAACTTCAAGGTCGTCGGCGTGCTGTCGTCGAAGGGACAGGCGTTCGGCTTCTTCAACCGCGACGATCAGGTGCTGGTGCCGCTGACCACCGCGCAGCGCGTTCTCTCCGGCAACTCGCGCTTGTCGAACATCACGATCAAGGCCGCCTCGGCCGACCTGCTGGATCAGACGGTCCAAGAGGTGACCGACGTACTGCTCGTGCGCCATCGCATCAGCGATCCAGCGAACGCTGACTTCACCGTGGTGAACCAGAACGACACGCTCTCGGCGCTGAACAGCATCACCGGGACGTTCACGCTGCTGCTCGGCGCGATCGGCGGCATCTCGCTGCTCGTCGGCGGGATCGGGATCATGAACATCATGCTCGTGTCGGTCACCGAACGGACACGTGAGATCGGCATCCGCAAAGCCGTCGGCGCGCGGCGGCGCGACATCCTCACGCAGTTCCTGATCGAATCCATCGCGCTCACCGGCTCCGGTGGCATCGTCGGCATCCTGCTCGGCAGCGCCATCGCCGCAATCGTCTCCGCGCAGTCGGGCATCCTCGCGCTCGTCACGCCGGGAACCGTCGCGGTCGCGGTCGGCGTATCCGTCGCCATCGGCGTCATCTTTGGCCTGTATCCCGCGCTTCGCGCCGCGCGGCTGCACCCGATCCAAGCGCTTCGCTACGAGTAGGAGGCAGCAACATGCGAGCACCACTGATGGTCGCGGCCGGTGCCGCGCTGGCGCTGGTCCTTGCCGGCGGCGGTTTCGTCGCCGGTCGCACTCTCGCCGAGAACGACGCCAAAGCCGGCGCGTCGGCGACCGCCGGACGTCAGGGCGCGAGAGGTCAAGGCCAAGGGCAATTCGGCCAAGGCGCCGGCGGCGGGAACGCGGCGCGAGCGCTGAACGGACAGGTCCTGTCCGTCGGTGACGGCACGATCACGATTCAGCTCAGCGGCCAGGATCCGACGGCGCAGGGGTCGCGGATCGTGCTGGTCGCGCCGTCGACGCGAGTCGTCAAGACCGCGGAAACGGACGTGAAGCTCAGCGACTTGAAGGCCGGCGAGCGCGTCACCGTCGTGGGCCAGGAGAACGCTGACGGCACGGTGAATGCGACCGCGGTCGTTGAAGGCGGGAACGCGTTGCAGAACCTCTTCGGCGGCGGCGCCGGCGGCGCGCGAGTGAGCCCGACGCCCAGCCCGACGCGCTAGCGTTGAAGACGAGCCATGGAGCTCGTCATCCTGGGCTGGGCGCTGGTCTTCGCGGTCGTGTCCGCCGGCGTCTTCTTGG
>VBHP01000110.1 GCA_005881435.1 Chloroflexota bacterium
CATGAGCCGGCCGGAGCTGCTCGTCGTCTGCGCGTCGCTCGCCGACGACACCATCCGCGCGTTCGTGCAGCGTCTCGGCCAGCGCTACCTGACCGAGCTTGCCTGGGCGGGCGCGGCAGACGCCGATCTCGGCCCCGACATCGAGGTGCGCCGCTTCGACGCGGCCGTGCCACCGTCGGCGAGCGAGAGGGGCGGCAGGCTCGCCGAAACGGTCTCGCGCGCCCGCGTGCGCGGACCGTGGTCGCCGGAGCTGCTCGAGTTCCTGCATCACGAGCACGCGCGGTACCGCGCCATCGTGTTCCTGTCGTATGCCTCGCCGCTCACGGCGTTCGGCCTGCCGCTCGTGCCCGAGCGCGCCGTCCTGGTGCCGCTCGTCGACGGACGCGACACCGATCTCGGCGAGCCGCCATATCGCGCGCTGTTTCACCTGCCGCGCGCGATTGGCTACCGCGACGCGGCCGAACGCGATCGCGTGCAGGCGACGGTGCGCAACGAGCAGGTGCCATACGAGCTGCTCTCACTCGGCGACCAGGATGGCGGCGATCGCGCCTTCGACCGGCTGGTGGCGACGGCGCTCTATGCCTAGGCCGCGGCTGCTCGTCGTGGCCCAGCGCTTCGGTGACGTCGCCGGTGGCGCCGAGGCGCATGCGCGCCAGGTCGCGACGCGCCTAGCTGCGGCCGATCTCAATGTCGAGGTCGCCACGACGACGGCGCGCGACTACTGGACCTGGCAGAACGACTTCGGCGCGGGCGAAGACCGTGTCGATGGTCTCCTCGTGCGCCGCTTCAGGGTGGCGGCGCCGCGCGCCTCCGATTTCCGGCGGGCCGAGCGCATGGCCTTCGCCGAAGGACATTCGCTCGCCGACGAGCAGCGGTTCATCGAGGCGCAGGGGCCGGTCGTGCCCGAGCTGCTGGACTTCCTCGTCGCCGAAGGCCGCTCGTACGACCACATCCTCTTCTTCACGTACATCTACTACCCGACCGTGTTCGGACTCCCGCTCGTGCCCGACCGCGCCGTGCTCGTGCCGACGGCACACGACGAGCCGGCCATCCGCCTCACCTCATACCGCGCACTGTTCCACGCGCCACGAGCGATCGCGTTCAACACCGAGGAGGAGCGCGAGATGGTGCATCGCGTCTTCCGCAACCGACGCGTGCCCAACGAGATCGTCGGCGTCGGCGTCGACCTGGCGCCCACGCCGTCGGGCGAGCGCTTCCGCGCCGCGCACGGCCTCGAGGGTCCACTCCTTCTCTATGTCGGCCGTATCGTCCAGAGCAAGGGTTGCGACGAGCTGTTCGATTACTTCGGGCGCTGGCGCGAGCTCGACCCGACGCGAAACCGTGCGACGCTGGTCGTCGCCGGGCATGCGGAGATGCCGATCCCGGACCGTCCCGACGTGCGTCATGTCGGATACCTGAGCGACGACGAGAAGTTCGACGCCTTCGATGCCTGCGACGTGTTCGTGATCCCCAGCCGGTACGAATCGATGTCCATGGTCACGCTCGAGGCCTGGGCGATGGGGCGCCCGGTGCTGTGTTCGGCGGAGAGCGACGTGCTGCGTGGCATCTCGCGACGTTCCGGCGGTGGCCTGTTCTATCGCGGCTTCCCCGAGTTCGCCGAGGCGCTCGAGCTGCTGCTGTCGGACGATTCGGTGCGCGCCCGGCTTGGCGAGCGCGGCCGGAGCTTCGTCGGCGAGACCTACACCTGGCCGCGCATCGTGGACACGTACCTCGACCTCTTCGCCGAAGTGCGGGCGCGGAATCGATCGTGACGACGCTGCTGCACGTGGCATTCGCCGCCGCGGTACACAGCCTGCTGTTCGTGTTGCTGCGCGGTCCGGCGCGCGGCGGTCTGCCTCTCGACGAATGGGCCGCGGCGTTCGTGCGTCTCATCGTGCTCGGTGGCTTCGCCGCGAGCCTGCTCGCGACCATCGCCGGCGCACGAAGCGGCCGGCAGCGCGAGCTCTTCGTCCGCGACACGATCGCGATGCTGGCGCTGCTGTTGCCGCTGGCGTTCGCGCTGACGCGCGGCGCGTCACGCGACGAGGGCGGCATCATCCTCGTCGTCACGCTCGCGCTCCGCCTCGCGCCGAGCGTCATGTCGTTTGTCGCGGGCGCGATCCCCGACACGCGCGTCCTCGCGCTGCTGGCGTTCGCGTGGTACGCGCCCTTCGCGGCATGGACGCTGGTGACGTCGTACGCGCAGGGAGATCAGCCGCACTTCCTTCTCGCCGCCGAAACGTTGCGCACCGGCTCCTTCGACCTCACGCCGCTGTACCGCGACGGCACCCTTTTCGCGCAGCTCTCCGGTGCGAAGCCAACGCCCGACGACCTGGAGACACATTCGCTGGCGCTGCCGGCGGGCACGCGTCTGCCGCAGGGCTACGTCTTCCCGTTGCTGCTGCTCCCCGGATGGATCGTCGCACAGCGCCTCGGCGCGGAGCTCATCGTCGCCGGCATCGCCGCGCTCGCGGCCGCGGTCGCATTCGAGTTGATGCGCGACGTCGCGCAGGATCGGCCGGCGACGCGCGTGGCGTGGCTGTGTCTCGCCGCGCTCGCACCCTTCGCGACGCTGGCGACGCACATCTACCCGAATGCCCTCGGCGCGCTTCTCCTCGTGTTGGCCTTCCGTTACGCCGTGACCACACCCGGACCGCGTCCGTTCGCGGCGGGGCTCGCCGCGGGCGCGACGTTCCTGCTCACGCCGCGCGACACGCTCACTGCGGGATTGCTGCTGCTCTGGGTCGTCCTCGCGCGCCGACCGTTCGCGATCCGCCTCGCGGCCGGCATGGGCGTGATGGCGATCGTCGCCGGCGCGGTGGATTTCCTGACCATGGGCGTGCCGCTGCCGTTCGCCGGATACGTCGCCGGTCTGTTCACCTTCGCGCAGGCGCGCGAGTCGGCACTGTGGCTCCGCCCCGATCTGGGCCTGCTGGGCATGCTGTTCGATCGCGCCTTCGGCCTGGCGGGCAGCGCGCCATGGGTCTTCATCGGCGCGCTCGGCGTGATCCCGTTGTGGCGCGCGCAGCCGCGCGCCGCGGCGGCCCTGCTGCTGGCGACGATCGGCACGCTCGGCGGGCTCGCGTTCTATCGCCTGTGGGAAGGCGGTTGGGCGCCGCCGAATCGTTATCTCGTCGACGTCTTGCCGCTGTGGGCGCCGTTCGTTGGCGCGGCGCTGGCGGTCGCGCGCAGCGTGTGGGAGCGCGCGGTCGCAGCGGTCTTCGTAGCGTGGTCGGCGATCGCGACGATCGCGTTCCTCGCCGTGCCGACGTGGTCGTACAGCGCGGAGGAGAGCCGCCTGCTCGAAGTGCTGCGACCACTGCCGATCGATCCGCTGTCGTGGCTGCCGTCGTTCCACGTCGTTGGCGCCTCGCCGCTGCCCGGCGCGGTCGCGCTCGCGGTCGTGCTCGTCGGGGTCGCCGTGTTCGGCACGCGACGGCGCCTCGTCACCGCGTGACGGTGCTGCATCCGCTGCTCGCGGCGTTTGCCGCGATCGCCCTCGTGCCGATCGTCGCGCTGGCGCGCATCGAGGAACCAGTCGGTGTCGAGGCGATCCGAGCGACGCTCGTCGTGGTGCTCCCGCTCGCGAGCGCGGCGGCGAGCGCGATCCTGATCGCGACCGATCGCGCTCTCGGTCGACGCTCGCTCCGCGTCGACGCGATCTCATATGCGCTTGCGCTCGCGCTGATCGCGCGATTGATCGTCGCTCCGGTGTCGCGCGACGGTGTCGGCCTCGTCCTCGTGCTGGTGCTGGCGATCCGTGTCGGGCCGGCCCTGTGGATCGCGATCGCCGATCGCCGCAGCGGCGCCGGACTGGCCTTCGCGATCTGCTTCGTCGCGTATGCCGCGATAGCGATGTGGGGCCTCGTCGGCATGGCCGCGCAGGGCGACCAGCCGCACTACCTGCTCGCCGCCGAAGCGCTGCGCAACGGCACCATCGACGTCGACGTGGCCTACGCCGATCCGCAGCGGTACGAGTCGCTGGCGCAGCAACCGCTCAGCGACGAGGACCGCACCACGCATCTCGTCACCGTGGGCGGCGGCTCGCGGCTGTTGCAGGGCTACGGATTGCCGGCGGTGCTGCTGCTGGGCTGGGCCATCGGCGGACGCGCCGGCGCTGTCCTGACCATCGCGCTCATCGCCGCGTACGCCAGCGCGCAGACGCAGCGCCTCGCGCGCGACGTCGCGGGAGATTCCGTCGGGACCCGAGCGGCATGGGCGCTGCTCGCGTTCACCGTGCCGTTCCTGTCGTTCGCGACAGAGGTGTTCCCCAATGCGCTCGGCGCCGCCCTCCTGGTGAGCGTCGCGCGCTGGGGCATCGTGCCCGGCGGGGCGCCTGCGTCGGCCGCGATCGCGGCGGGACTGACGCTGTTCCTTACGCCGCGCGATGGCATGACCGCGGCGCTGCTCGTCTTCGCCGCGGTCCTGTTCGGTCGCGGTCGAGTGAAGCTCATCGTCGTCGGACTGGTATTGCTCGCCCTGGCTTGTGTCGTGGCCTTCCTGATCTACGGCGTGCCGCTGCCCTACGCCGGGTATTTCCTCGGCGCGGCACAGGTCGACCGCCTCCCCGACGCGAAGCTCGTCGGGCTGCGACCGGACGTCGCGCTGCCGGGGATGCTGTTCGACCGGGCCTTCGGGCTGGCCGGCACGGCGCCCTGGGTCTTCGCCGGCGCCCTCGGGGTGGGGCCGCTGCTTCGGCGCGATCGTCCCCGTGGCGTCACGCTGCTCGCCGTGGTGCTCGCGACGATCGCCGCGCTCGCGCTGTATGGGCCCTGGCAGGGCGGATGGTCGCCGCCCAATCGCTACATGATGGAGCTGCTGCCGCTGTGGACGCCGTTCGTCGCCGCCGGACTGGCCGCGGCCACGGCGCTGTGGCAGCGCGCCGTCGTCGGCGTCCTCGTGGTGCCGTCGCTCGTCGCGTCGCTGTGGCTCGCGGCGATCCCGCGTCTCGCGTACAGCGGCAACGAGAGCGAGCTGGTTCGCTGGCTCTCGAAATATCTTCCGCAGGGCGTGCTCACCGCGCTGCCGTCGTTTGCGGTCGACCCGCTCGCGTCGGCGGAGCTGCGCTCGGTCGCGTTCGCACTCGGCGTGGCTGCGCTCGTCGCGTTCGGCGTGCGGAGGCCGAGGCTCGCGTCATGAGGCCGATCGCGGTCGTCCTGCCGCTGTACAACGAAGGTCAAGTCGCGGCCGATCTCGTCCGTCGCATGCCGCCGGTCATCGACAACGTGATCGTCGTCGATGACGGTTCGACCGACGACGGACCGCGTCTGGCCACGGACGCGGGGGCGACGGTGCTGCGCCACGATGTGCGTCGCGGTGTCGGTGCGGCGATCCGCACCGGTCTGAATGCGGCGCGCGATGCTGGGTGCAAGACCGCGGTGGTGATGGCCGCAAACGGCAAGGACGATCCGGCCGAGATCCCGCGCCTCCTGGCGGCGCTTGACGAGGGCTACGACTACGTGCAGGGCTCGCGGTTCTTGCGCGGCGGCTCCTTCCACAACCTGCCCCGGCCGCGCCTGTTCCTGATCAAGGGCTACACGTTGACCTTCCGCGTGCTGACCGGCTTCGCCGCGACCGACGTCACGAACGGATTCCGCGCCTATCGGCTGTCGTTGATCGACGACCCGCGCATCGACATCTCGCAGTCATGGCTCGATGGCTACGAGCTCGAGTACTACCTGCACTACAAGGCGCTGACGCTCGGTTATCGCGTCCGC
>VBHP01000021.1 GCA_005881435.1 Chloroflexota bacterium
AGAGCTCTTGGAATTTCTCCTGCGCTTTCGGCTCGATGAACTCGTACTGCTGGAGCTCGCGGATCTTTCCGGCCGGATCGTCGGGCAGCTCGTTGAGCTTCTGTTCGCGCTCGCTGGCCATCTTGTCGAAGGCCTCGCGCAGCTGCTCGTTCGGGGCCGGCCGCTGCTTGCGCTCCTCGATGCCGGACCGCTCCGTGTTGACCACGTCCTCGAGGCGTTTTTGGATGTCGTCGACCACGCTATTCAGCTGGTGGCGTTCCAGGTTGCGACGCCGCGCGTCGCGCAATCGTTCCAGCAGTTCCTGCAGACCCTCCAAGCGTTCGGGATGTCCCCAGCGCATCAAGCGCGACAGAACATCCTCGAGGTCTTCTCCGGCGAGCAGGTCATCCGCGACCGCGCCGAGCAGGTCGTCCGCGACCGCGCCGAGCAGGTCGTCCGCGTCGAAGGGCTCCAGGCGCTGCGACCCATCCCAGTTGCGGTAGACGAATGCACTCATCGCGCGAGACCCAGTCGGGATGCGCAAGCCGGCGGCTGGCGCCGAGCGGGCGCGCTCAGGGCGAGGGTTCGGTGCGGCGATGCGGGAAGCGCCGGATCGCTCCCCGCGGGGATGGAGCGAGCTCGCGCGAAGCGCGCGCGAGCGTAAGCGACCCGTGGGGTAGGCACCGTCGGAGCCCGGAGCGCGCCCGCCTCAGGCGCCATAGCCACCGGCCAATTCGAGCGTCACCCTCTGAAGGTCGAGCGCGACTCGCCCTTCTCCTTATTCAGCTTGCGATTGAGGTGGAGTCCCTCGAGCACGAACTCGACTGCGGCGGCGATCGCGGCCGGACTGCCCTGCGCCCCGAGCTTCGCCACCGCGCCCTTCATGCCGGGGATCTGCAGCGCTTGCGCGACGTATTCCTTCGACGGCAGCTCCGCCGAGACCGACATCGTCGCGCCCTTCTGGAAGGCGGCGAGCAACGTTTCGAACTCCGCCAGGGAAAACGTGCGATTGAACACGCCGAGGACGGCGCGCTGCACCAGGCGCTCGATGACGCGCTCCTCACTGGTCTCGCCGACGGTCTCGAGCTCGATCTTGCCGCTCGTGCTCGCCACGACCGACGGCAGGTCGGAGAGCCGCGGCACGACTTGCGTCTCGCCGAGGCGCAGCGCGCGCTTCAGCGCCGAGCTGACCAGGTTCTCGTAATTGGCGATCGACACCCGGACCGATACGCCGGATCGCTGCGAGATCTCCGGGCTCCTCCTGGCGAGCTGGGTGATCTCGCCGAGGATCTCCTTCATGTACGCGGGCACCACGACCGTGAGGTCTTCGCTGGCGAACTTCGTGCGCTCCTGTTCCATGATGCTCAGCTCGATCGCCAACTCCTTGGGGTAGTGGGTGCGGATCTGCGACCCGAAGCGGTCCTTCAGCGGCGTGATGATGCGGCCGCGGTTGGTGTAGTCCTCGGGGTTCGCGCTTGCGACGACGAAGAGATCCAGCGGGAGCCGCACCTTGTAACCGCGGATCTGCACGTCGCGCTCTTCCATGATGTTCAGCAACCCGACCTGGACGCGCTCGGCGAGGTCGGGCAACTCGTTGATAGCGAAGATCCCGCGGTTCGTGCGCGGCAACAGACCATAGTGGATGGTCAGCTCGTCCGACAGGTAGCGGCCCTCGGCGACCTTGATCGGGTCGACTTCGCCGATGAGGTCGGCGATGGTGATGTCCGGCGTCGCAAGCTTTTCGCTGAAGCGCTGGTCGCGCTCGAGCCACGCGATCTCGACATCGTCTCCGTCGTTCGCGACACGCCAGCGGCAGGCCGCGCAGATCGGCGTAAACGGGTCGTCGTTGACCTCGCATCCGGCGATCGCGGGCACGGCAGCGTCCAGAAGCGACGTGAGCATGCGCGCGATGCGCGTCTTCGCTTGACCGCGCTCGCCCAGGAAGATCACATCCTGACCCGACAGCACCGCGTTCTCGATCTGCGGGACGACGCTTTGCTCGTATCCGACGATGCCAGGGAAGAGCTCCCGGCGGTCGCGGATCGCGGTGATGAGGTTGCCACGCAGCTCCTCCTTCACCGAATGGGGGCGGTAACCGATCTCGCGTAGTCCGCCGATGGTCGTCGGTCGAGTCGTCATGTCACTCCTTGTCGCAGGTCTACGCTCCACGATACGCCGCGATCGCGTCGAGAACGGCCGCCGGACGACGCACGCCGCGTTCGGCGAGCTGTCGGAGGAAGGTCTCCCGCTGGAGTAACGCATCGCAGAGCTCGGCGACGCTACGTGCGGTCCGCTTCGCGATGTCGTCAAGATGCGGATCGAGCGCGATACGGTGCTCGTCGGCTGCGGCGTCCCATTCGGAGACGGACGGAGTATCGATCCCGTCGCCGCTCCGCCGCACGAGGTGCAGTGATACGAGCCGGCGCCGGATGGCGTCACGGCCGTAGCGCATTTCGGGCGGCACATCGTCGTGTCCTTTGATCGCGATGCTTCCGGCGAGCGTGCGCATGATGCCGATGACGTCGATGTGCGCGAGATCCGCGGCCCCGAGGTCGAGCTCGGTGCGCAGCTGGTCCAGCACCTCGGCGACGTCGTCGGCGTGGAGCGTGGTCCCAAGACCGAATCCGTCCGACAGCGTGCGGAACATGCGCGTGGCCTTCGCGCCCCAGAGGTAGACCGGGAGGTGCGAGGAGAGCTCGTTGACCAGCAGATAGCCCCGTTTCGGATCGATGATGCGCGCGTAGTCGAAGGTCTCGGAGAGGCCGCGCACGAAGACCGGCTGCGTGTCCGCCGCGAGGAATACCACGAGCGAGGACAGCAGCGTGGTCTTGCCCGACATCGGCGGCTCGGAGGCGAGCACGATCGAACGGCGAGCTTCGATGAGCACCCACAGCAATGCGGCCATGCGCGGCGAGACGGTGCCGGCCTCGACGATCTCGACGATCGACATCGGCACCGGCGGGCTCCAGTGCCAGCCCCACCAGGCGTACGGCTGCGCGTAGTCGGCCGGTCCGAGCGGTCCCTGGGGAGCGAGGTCGCGCCAATGTCGCGCCACTACCCACCGATGGTAGGCGCCCGATGATGTCGCTTAACGACCTAGGATCTGCGGCCAGAACGTCTTGACGATGTTGTAGAGCGTCCAGACCAGACTGATCAGACCGGCACCCGAGAGCGTCCCGCGGACCAGCGTTCTCTCGAACCAATGCCTCGGCAGCGGATCCGCGGCGGGCGTGCCGACCCACTTCGCGATATCCCGACGTTGACCGCCGATCTTCGTGACGATCCGGCTCTCGTGCAGGTCGACGGCGCGTTCCGAGATCTTCATCCGCCGGCCGATCTGTGCGTTGGAACGGCCCTGCGCGATCAGACGCGCGACGACGTACTCGTCAGGCGTGAGCTCCGGTGTTGGCACGATCGGCGAGACCGGCATCAATAGTCCCGTCACGACCCGAACCGCGAGCACGGCGACCGGAGCAGCGGCTATCTGCCACTCCCGCCCGCCGAAAATGTATGCGGAGAACGCGGTCGCTTCGGCCAACGCGATCGCCCACGGATCGCGGAGCTCCTCGAGCGCACGCATCAGAAGTTGGAGAGCACGTCGCGGAGGACCTTTTTGATCGGCGCACGCGGGGGATCGGTGGCGTCGTAGAAGGCGCCGGGTGACGCTTCGGCGATCCGCCGAAGCGGATCGGACGACGCGCTGCTGTATGCGACCGTGAAGACGCGAACACGCGCGTCATCTGGCTGTCCACGCAGCGTGCTTTCTAGGTCGGACGCGGTCGGTCGTGTGCCTTCGTCGATTCCGTCGCTGAGAACGACCACCGCATTGATGCGATCTGTCGCCAGCCGCTCTCGGACATGGTTCACGCCGGCGAGAATGGTCGCGAAGAGCTGCCTCCGGCCGTCCTCCACGCCGAGCCCGTTGATGCGGCGCGCGAGCTCGACTCGGTTCGGACCGAGCAGCGATATCGGCATTACCTCGCGATACCGATCACGCTCGGGCGTGATCGAGAACGTCCAGAGTCCGACCTGATCACCATCCTCGAGCAGCGCGAGCGCGTCGGACGCCGCGCGCTTCGCAAGATCGAGCTTTGTTGCGCCCTCATCGGGGACGACCTGGCCCATCGAGCGCGCCACGTCGATCTCGATGAGCACGTTCGCGTGCTTGCGCAGTCCCGACCACGATTTCTGCACTTCAGCGAGCACCGACTGATCCGGCGGCCGCACTATCGTCGCGGGCTGCGAGGGATCGAAATAGGGCTTTTGGAGCGCTAGACCGGGGCGGAGGTATTGATCGCGGAATCCCTCGTTCAGGAAGCGGTCCTGGATCGCGTCGCTCCCGAGATACGTCTGGAAGTCCAAGGCGGCCTGTTGCCGCGCCAGATCCGCCCATGTCAGCACGACGTACGGATGGTCGGCGATCAAGGTTCCTTCTTTGAGGTAGAGGGCAACGAGCTTTTCTTTCGGTGCGAGCTTGTAGCAGCCTGAATCGCAGTACAGCGAGCCCGGATTTCCGCGGTTGTAATCGAAGACCTGCTTCTCCTCCACGGCGATCGCGGATACGTAGCCCGGTGCGTTGCCGGCGGCGTCAGCGTTCCAAAGGTTCTTCAGGAACGTGCCCACCGACTCCCCGTAATGGACGACGCTCGATTCGACGCTCTGCACGAAGTCGCGCACGTCACGCCGTCGTATGTCGTCGAGTGTGAGCGGATCCAGCTTCCCCGCCGCCGCGTTGTATGTGCCGATCAACGCGTGCAACCCCGAGGTCGAGATCATCGGATTCGTCTTGCCCAGTCGAAAGCGGCCCCATGACTTGCCGTAGAGCGCCCAGCCTTGCGGGTCTTGAGCGAGCCTCGAGATCTCTGCCCAACTCGGTTTGGCGGACCGCGTGAGCGTGTCGGCCATCTGCTGCGGCATGGCGATGACCAAAGGTGAGTTGATCAGGCTCTGCGTCGAGGCAGGCACGATCTCTGGGAGGTTCTGTTCCATGCGATGTTGTCTCAGCAAGAGGACCCACGTCTTCGCGGCCGGCCACCAGACGTCGGGTCTCGAAGGTTCCGCGTCCCAGTTGCGCACGAGCGCCAGCTCGCCGTCGCCGGAAGCCATTTGGACGACGGTCACTCGCACGCATCGTCTGTTGACCGTGGGCGCGGTGTCGTTGTAGTCGCTCGCGATCGCCTGTACCAGCCCGAACTTCTCGTTGGACGACCACACCACAAGCTGGGTGCACTCATTGTTCGCAAACCAGATGAGCCCGGCTGCGGCTGCGAGTATCGAGAACGCGGCGGTGACCGCGAGCGCGCGGAGGTTGGTGCGCGCGGGTGGACGGTACGTTCGTCCGACCAGCGTCCCGATTTTCACGGCCGAAAGTCTACGGGCCGCCTCGTCCCAGCACGTGCCTGATGTCAGTCTGGTTTGCTGCACCTAGGCCGCGTCCGCTCCTACAATTCCCTGCGCTAGGGGAGCCCTCGGGGCTGAGAGTGGGCGGCACGCCCAGACCCTGAAGCGACCTGATCCGGGTAATGCCGGCGGAGGGAAGCATGAGCAGCTCTACGAACGTCGCCGCGTCCGCCTGGGCGGACGCTGCCGGTACGTCGATCCGTCCGATTCCGAAGGCCGAGCGGCGGCTGTCCGCGATCGATCTCGCGGTCCTATGGGGCGATCTCGGCGTCGGCCTGCTCGTCCTCGCCGCGGGCGCCCTGCTGGTGCCGGGGCTCGGCGCGAGCGATGCTCGCGGCGTATATCGCCGCCGACGCCGGCGTGCCGACGATGGTCCTGACTCGGGCGGCGCTGGGGCTGCGCGGCTCTGCGCTGCCGACAGTGCTGAACGTCGTGCAGCTGTTGGGCTGGACCTCGTTCGAGGTTTTGGTCATGTCCCAGTTCGCCGATCGCATCGCCCAGCATGCGGGTCTTCCGTCGCTGTTCCCGGTCTGGGCGTTCGCGATCGCGGCGTTCTGCACGGCCATGGCTCTCGGTGGTCCGCTGGTGGTGGTGCGGCAGTGGCTCGAGAAGTTCGGTGTGTGGGCGATGATCGCCACGAGCGTCGCGCTCTTCGCGCTGCTCGCGACGCGCTACGACCTGACCGAGATCCTTCGCCGGCCCGGGACCGGCGACATCGGGTTCTGGCTCGCTGTCGACATCGTGGTATCGATGCCGCTGTCGTGGTTCCCGCTGGTGGCCGACTACAACCGCTTCGCGCGGTCGCGAGGCGGCTCGTTCTGGGGCACCTTCGCCGGATACTTCGTGGCCAACGTCGCGTTCTTCGGTCTCGGTCTGCTTGCGGTGCTCGCCCTGGAGACCGATCCGGCCGGCCTCGCCGGCTCGGTCGTGGACCTCCTGCTTTCGGGCACCGGGTTCGCCGCCTGGCTCCTCGGCCTCGTGGCGGTGCTGGTGATCCTCGCTGACGAGACCGACAACGGCTTCGCCAACATCTACTCGGCCGCGGTCTCGACGCAGAACGTCGTCACGCGCGTGCCGCAGGCGATTCTGATCGTGCTCGCCGGCGCCATCGGTGCCGGTCTCGCACTCGTGCTCCGGAACGCGGACTACGAGGGCTTCCTGCTTCTCATCGGCTCGGTGTTCGTGCCGCTCCTGGGTGTCGTCGCCGCCGACTTCTTCGTCGTTCGTCGCGGACGGTACGAAGCCGACGAGCTCTTCGAGCCGGACGGGCGGTACTGGTACGGCCGTGGACTGAACCTCCCGGCGATCTTGGTGTGGGTCGTCGGTTTCGTGCTGTACGAATGGCTGAGCGGTGGCCTTGCTGGGCTCGGCGTGCCCGCACCGGCCGGCGCAGTCATCGGCGCAACGGTCCCTTCGTTCGCGGCGGCCTTCGCGCTCTACGGGCTGGTCGGTGGCCTGCTGATCCGGCGATAGGTTCTCGACATACGGAAACTCACTGACGGCTTGCGCAAAAGCGGCTGCGAATTGTGATAATCGGCCCCCTGCTTAACCCGCAACGGGCGAGGAGGTGGTGGCTGGGACAACGCGCGACGCGTACGAAAGCTCTAGCCAATCGAAGGGGGGACTGATTGGTGCAATCCGCTCAGACCACACGCGCCGGCACCGCGACGCAATCGCGGGCGTACAGTCTGCCGTTCGTCATCACCGCGTCTTCCGCCGGCACGATCATCGAGTGGTATGACTTCTACCTCTACGCGACACTCACGCCGTTCCTCGCGCCGTTGTTCTTCCCCAGCGCAAACCCGACGCTCGTGCTGCTCGCCGGCTTCACCGCCTACGCCGCCGGGTTCCTCGTCCGCCCGTTCGGCGCGGTGTTCTTCGGTGCCCTCGGCGACATCATCGGACGCAAGTACACGTTCCTAGTGACGATTTCGACCATGGGCATCGCCACGGTGCTCGTCGGTCTGCTTCCGACGCATGACCAGATCGGCATCCTCGCGCCCGTCGGGTTGATCATCCTGCGCCTCGCTCAAGGCCTCGCGCTTGGCGGCGAGTACGGCGGCGCGGCGATCTATGTCGCCGAGCACGCCCCGGACAACAAGCGCGGTCTCTACACCTCGTGGATCCAAACGACCGCGACGGTCGGCTTCTTCATGGCGCTGGCGATCATCCTGATCTTCCGCACGCAAATGGCGGCGGCAGATTTCGCCAGCGTCGGCTGGCGCTATCCGTTCCTGCTTTCGGCGATCCTCGTGGCCTTCGCGCTCTACCTGCGTATCCGGCTGCGCGAGACGCCGCTGTTCGCACGACTCAAGCAGCAGAACCAGGCAGTTACCGGTGCCGGCAACTGGGCTCGCGAGGCCTTCAGTGGTCGGAAGGTCGGCACGATCCTGCTGGTGCTGCTCGGTCTCACCGCCGGTCAGGGCGTGGTCTGGTACCAGGGTCAGTTCCAGGCGAACTTCTTCATGACCACGTACCTGAAGATCCCGTTCCAGCAGTCGTACACGATCATGCTCTGGGCCGTCGCGCTGGCGACGCCGTTCTTCCTGTTCTTCGGATGGCTCTCGGACAGGATCGGCCGCAAGGTCATCATTCTCGCCGGCTGCCTCATCGCTGCGGTGACCTATATCCCGCTGTACCATGCCATGACGGACGCGGCGAACGTCACGCGTAACGCCAAGGGCCTCATCACCGGCGCCAGCCCCAACGTTCCGCTCCGGTCTACGGTCCGATCGCCGCGTTCCTGGTTGAGTATTTCCGCGCGAAGGTTCGCTACACGTCCCTCTCGATCCCGTACCACTTCGGGAACGGATGGTTCGGCGGTCTGCTGCCGTACCTCTTCACCGGGCTCGTCGGTGCGACCTTCCCTGCCGGCAGCGCCGCGTACGTGCCGTTCTTGAACGGGTTCTTGCTACTGCCGGTGCAGGGTTTTGACCTGCGCCGGTTCAATCCGGACAACGATCCCAACGGCAACATCTACATGGGCTTGACGTACGTGATCATCGTCTCGCTGATGACGGTGATCGTCGGCACGCTCTGGCTGCGTGAGCCGAGAGGCAGGAAGATCTGGTCCGAGGTCGGCGGCGAACAGCCTGGCCTCGTGACCGAAGGCACACCCGCCGAATAGCGCGACGACGGGGAGGAAGGGGAGACCTTCCTCCCCGTCAGGCGATAGGCTCGAAGCTCTGGCGCTACAAGGGGGGCTTTGAGAGATGGCGACCGAGACCGGTTCGGGCAAGACACTCGAGGCGCTCTACCGGGAAGACCGCACGTTCCCGCCGTCCAGGGAATTCATGTCGAAGGCGAACGTGCGGGATCCGAAGATCTACGAGCGCGCCAAGAAAGATCTCGAGGGCTTCTGGGCGGAACAGGCCAAGACACTCCACTGGTTCGAGCCGTTCCAGAAAGTGCTGGAGTGGAAACCGCCATACGCCAAGTGGTTTCTGGGCGGCCAGCTGAACATCTCGTACAACTGCCTCGACCGCCACGTCAAGGCGGGCAAGGGCGCAAAGGTCGCGTATTTCTGGGAAGGCGAGCCCGGCGATACACGCACCGTCACCTACGAACAGCTGCTGAGCGAGACACAGAAGGCCGCGAATGCGCTCAAGGAACTCGGTGTGCGAAAGGGCGATCGCGTCGCGATCTACATGCCGATGATCCCCGAGCTCCCCGTGGCAATGCTGGCCTGCGCGCGCATCGGCGCTCCTTTTACGGTGGTGTTCGGCGGTTTCTCGGCCGAGGCGCTGGCCGGGCGCATCACCGATTCAGAGGCGAAGGTGCTCATTACCGCGGACGGCGGCTACCGCAAGGGCAACGTCGTACCGTTGAAGAAGAATTCCGACGACGCCGTCGCGCAATCGAAGACCATCCAGAAGGTCCTCGTCGTCAAACGGACGAAGCAGGAGGTGCCCTGGACGAAGGGCCGCGACATCTGGTGGGACGAGCTGGTCGGCGTTCAGAAGGCCGACTGTCCCGCAGAGTCGCTGGACAGCGAACACATGCTGTACCTGCTCTATACGAGTGGAACAACGGCGAAGCCGAAGGGCATCGTGCACACGACGGCGGGGTACCTGGCTGGCGTCGCGACGACGCATTCGATGATCTTCGACATCAAGGACGACGACGTGTACTGGTGCGCCGCGGACATCGGCTGGGTGACCGGACACAGCTACATCGTGTTCGCGCCCCTCGCCAACGGCACCACCGGCGTGATGTACGAGGGCGTGCCTGACTACCCGGACAAGGACCGCTGGTGGGCGATCATCGAGAAGTACAAGGTATCCATCCTGTACTGCGCGCCCACCGCGATCCGCACGTTCATGAAATGGGGCGCGGAGTACCCGCAGAAGCACGACATGAAGACCCTGCGCCTGCTCGGATCGGTCGGCGAGCCGATCAATCCGGAGGCATGGCTGTGGTACCAGGAATTCATCGGCGGAGGCCGCTGTCCCATCGTCGACACCTGGTGGATGACCGAGACCGGCATGATCCTCATCACGCCGCTGCCGGGCATCACCACGCTGAAGCCCGGGAGCGCGACGTTCCCGTTCCCCGGCGTGGAGGCCGACGTCGTCGACGACGACGGCAAGAGCGTGCCGCTTGGCGGCGCGGGCTACCTCGTCATCACCAAGCCTTGGCCGGCCATGCTGCGGGGCATCTATAAGGATGAACAGCGCTACCGCGACACGTACTGGAGCCGCTTCCCCGGAAGGTATTTCGCCGGGGATGGTGCCAAGCGCGATCAAGACGGGTACTTCTGGCTCCTCGGCCGCGTGGACGATGTGATGAAGGTCTCCGGTCATCGCATCTCGACCACCGAGGTCGAGAGCTCGCTGGTCTCCCACCCGACGGTCGCCGAAGCAGCGGTCATTGGACGAGAGGATCCGATCACTGGTCAATCGATCTTCGCTTTCGTCACCCTGCGCGGCGGCAATAACGGTGACGAGTCGCTGTCGAAGGAGTTGCGCGAGCATGTTGTGACGAAGATCGGATCGATCGCCCGCCCGAAGACGATCATGTTCACTCCCGAGCTGCCCAAGACGAGATCGGGAAAGATCATGCGGCGGCTCCTCCGCGACATCGCCAACGGCCAGGCGCTGGGCGACACAACCACGCTCGCGGATGCGACCGTGGTCGAGTCGATCAGGACCGCGAGCGCATCCGGGAAGGACGACTAGACACGAACCCCGCGGTCGAACGGTGGCGCGCCGAAGCCCGCGACGACCCGGAAGGCTTCTGGGGCCGCGCCGCCGAGGCGCTGCCCTGGTTCCGAAAGTGGGAGCGCGTCCTTGACTGGGAGCCTCCGACATTTCGGTGGTATCGCGGCGGACGATCGAACCTGGCCTTCAACTGCGTCGACCATCACGTCCACGCCGGCGACGGCGCGCGCACTGCGCTCATCACCGAGAACGAGCGGGGAGAGCGTCGCACCTTCACGTACGCGCTGCTGTGGGACGAGGTCAAGCGCGTGTCCGCGGCGCTGCGGGGGCTCGGGATCTCTAAGGGCGACCGGATCGCGATCTACATGCCGACATCCGCCGAGGCCATCGTGCTCATGCTCGGCGCGATCCGGATGGGCGCGGTCATTCTCGTGGTGTTCGCGGGCTTTGGCGCGGGCGCCCTCGGTGAGCGTGTCCGTCTCGCCGGCGCGCGGGCGCTCTTCGCCGCGGACGTCACCTATCGCAAGGGAAAGGACGTGCCGCTCAAAGGCATCGTCGACGACGCCGTGGCGAACGCCCCCGCGATCGAGCACGTGGTGGTGCTCCACCGCGGAAAGAGCCAGGTGCCAATGACGGCGGGACGCGACATGTCCTGGTCCGACTTTCTAGCGCTCGCGAATGGACAGGATGACTCGCACGTCGAGTTGGAGGCCAACGAGCCGGCGTACATCCTGGCGACGTCGGGTACGACGGCGAAGCCGAAACTGGCGGTGCATACGCACGGCGGCTATCAAGTCTACGTGTACTCGATGGCGAAATGGATGTTCGGCCTCGCGCCGCGCGACGTGTGGTGGTCCACGTCGGACATCGGCTGGGTCGTGGGGCACTCGTACATCGTCTTCGCTCCGCTGCTCGTCGGCTGCACCACCATCGCCTACGAGGGCGCGCTCGATCATCCCAACGCCGAAACCTTCTATGCCGTGGTGGAGCGGAATCGAGTCACGGGCGTGTTCACGTCGCCGACCGCCGCCCGCCTGCTGATGCGTCACGGGAGCGCGCCCGCGCGAGCGCACGACCTGTCCTCGCTCGAGCGCGTGTTCTGCGCCGGTGAGGTCCTCAACGCACCGGCCTGGGAATGGCTCCAAAAGGAGGCTTTGCAGGATCGGGTGCCGGTCATCGACCACTACTGGCAGACGGAGACCGGCGGTCCTGTCGTCGGCAATCCCTATGGCGTGGCGCAGCTACCGATCAAGCCCGGATCCGGCGGCGTGCCGCTCGCCGGGATCGAAGCCGCCGTCGTCGATCAGGACGGCAATGAGCTCGGCCCGGGCGAGAAGGGGATCTTCGTCATCAAGCGTCCATTTCCGGGTCTGACCCCGCGGCTGTGGGCCGAGCCCGAACGGTACGCGAGTGACTACTGGGACCGCGTGCCGGGAAAGACCGTGTACTTCACCGGCGACGCAGCCTCCATCGACGCCGACGGATACGTCTGGTTCAGCGGCCGGGCCGACGAGATCATCAAGATCGCCGACCACCGCATCGGGACCATCGAGGTCGAGACCGCGTTCCTGCGCCATCCTGCGGTAGCGGAGGCCGGCGTCACCGGCCGTCCCGACGAGCTCCGCGGGCAAGTGATCTCCGCGTTCGTGGTGTTGCGCTCCGGTCACGCGCCGAGCCAGGAGCTGAAGCAGGCGCTACTGCAGACCGTGCGCACCGAGCTCGGACCGCTCGCGGTCATCGGCGACGTGCATTTCGTCAACATGCTGCCTAAGACGCGGAGCGGCAAGATCATGCGCCGGGTGCTCAAGGCCGTGATCCTGGACAGGGATCCGGGCGACATTTCCACCATCGAGGACGAGGGCTCAGTGGAGGAGGCAAGAGGCGCATGGGAGGAGATGCGGAGCGAGGTCACGGGGTCTCCTCGCTGATCCGGATCTTCGCAGCGATGGAGCGGCACGAGTGGGGCGCGCAGGCCTTCGATCCCGGCTATTTCCGGGCGCGCCTTGCCGATCCGCGCTCCGTCGTCCTCGTGCTGCGCACGCCTCGTCGCGCCGTCGCCGGATTCATGATCGCGACGCCCGACGATGACGTGCCAAAGGCCCTCTTCGTCGAGGACACGCTCATCGCCAAGCGCCATCGCGGCAAAGGGCGAGTGGCCCTTCTCGCTCGAGCTCTCGAGCGTGAGGCCAACCGTCGCGGTTATCGCTACCTCACCCGCGACGCCGCAATCGCGAACGGCTATGCCGACGCGATCGACCGGGCCTACGCCGGGCGCATCCTCGAACGGCGGGACCATCCAAGCCCGTACGGAAGGCAGCGCTACTTCAAGATCGCGCTGGCCCCGCGCCGAGCGGCGACCGCGCGGCAGCGCCCAAAGGGCAGACCTACGTCGGCGGGAACCAGGCGTAGAGCGACAGCGAGGAGAGCTCCTCGAATCCAAGCGCGGCGCAGATCGGCGCAGACGTCGAACGCACGGCCTGGATGACAGCCGCCTCGGCGCCACCCTCGAGCGCGTCGGCCAGGCGCTTCGCCACCAGAGCCGTGTACGCTCCCTTTCCCCGCTGCTCCGGCAGTGTCGCCGCACCGCCGAGAAGGACGATCGCCGAGTCCGGCAGGTTGACCAGATAGGCGGCGGCAATGGGCTCGCCGTCGAGGTACACGAGGTATACGCGCCGCTGGAAGGGAAGCTCCGCGAAGAACGCCGCGTTGAACAGACGCACCACGTCGAGGGGCATGCCGTAGCCGGGGACCATGACCCGCTCCAGGGCGGCGGCATCGCGTGCGAAGGCCTCGCGCACCTCGAGGTCGGGATTGGTCTCGATCGGCAGCGAGAGATCGCGCAGGGCCATACCGGCGAGATCCTCCGCCTTCACCATTCCGGCCGCCTCGAGCCGCGCCGGGAGGTCGGTGGGCCTCGTGCCCGGTCCGGTGAGCCAGCCGAACATCTTTCGTTCGCGAGCGAACCGCTCGCGCACGCGACGGATCGTCGCGTCGGCCTCGGTCGGCGACAGGCGTGCGTCGCCGACGAGATTCGCGAGCGGATGCGATGTCGCGGTGCTGCGCCCACGCACGCCGCGTTCGCCGAGCATCTCGAACACCCCTGGTATCTCGGGATAGACGAAAATGCTCGTCTCGATCGCATCGACGAGGGCGTCGTTAGCGACGGTCATCGGCCTCCTCGGCGGTGAGACGGAAGGCGATGTGGCGGCCGGCGAACGTCAGCACCGTCAACATGAACGAGGCGAAGGGCGCCACGACCGCATAGTCGAAGAAGTAGAAACCGCCGTCCAGGAGCCGCATGAGCGCTGCCGCGAGCGCGTACCACGCGACGAATGCGACGGCCGTCGAGGCCAGCGGCATACGGATCGGCTGTCGCGGCACGCGGGTCGCCGGGAGCTCGCCTCGCGCCCTGCGCTCACGCCGATCACGTCGCAGCAGCCAGGTGGCGAAGCCGATCAGGATCACCGTGGCCACCCCGTACACGGCCACGGCATCCCAGCGGTCGAGGTAGATCGCGAGCGCCGCGAGCAACAGCGCCAGAGTGCCGAGAGATAGACCGGCGACCGAGCCGACGACGACGAGCGCTTTCATCTCCGGAGCTCGTCGCCTGCGAGCGCAGAGCTCTCGAGCACTTCGGCCAAGTGGTACACCGGCACGTCCAGTCCGACGCGCTCCAGCCCGTAGCGAAGTTGCAGCATGCAACCGGGATTCGCCGTCACCACCGCCTGCGGTCTCGTCGCGACCACGTCCGCCATCTTCAAGTCCAGCACGCGTTCCGAAAACTCCGGTTGCGTCAGGTTGTAGATGCCCGCGCTGCCGCAGCACCGATCGGCCTCACGCATCTCGACCAGCTCGAGCCCCGGGATCAGACGCAGCAGAGCCCGCGGCTCGGCGCGGATGCCCTGGGCGTGCGCCAGATGACAGGGGTCCTGGTACGTGACGCGCAGCGGCAACGGACCGAACCGCAACTGCCCCGCCAAGGGGAGCAATATCTCCGACAGGTCCTTGGTCTTGTCGGCGAGCAGGTTGGCACGGTCGGCCCATTCCGGATCGTCGGCCAGCAGCTCGCCGTAGTGCTTCATGTGCGCCCCACAACCAGCGGAGTCGACGACGATCGCCGAGACCGCCGCTTCGGAGAACGCCATCACGTTCGTGCGCGCGAGCTCCCTGGCTCCCTGGAGATCGCCGCCGTGCGCGTGCAGGGCGCCGCAACAGACCTGCCGTGGCGGGATGACGACCTCGACGCCAGCGCGCGATAGCAGGGCCGCCGCGGCGTCGTGCACATCGCCGAACGACTCGCGCATCACGCATCCGGTCAGGAGACCGACGCGCGCGCGCATGGGCGCGCGCGGCATCACGACCCCGCCTGAATCGCGCGAGAACCGCGGCCGCATTTGCGGCACGAGTCCTTCGGCCATGCGCAGGCGTTGCGGCAACCGCGACGCGACGCCGGTCCGGTGCAGCAGGCGCCGGAGCCCGCTCCGCTCGTAGAGGGACAGCAGGCCGAACGCGCGCCGCAAACGGCTCGGATGGCCGAACAGCCAGAGCAACCAAGGATTAGCAGGCTTGCGCTCCTGGAGCATGGCCCGGGTGGATTCGATGAGACGTCCGTATGGGACCGCGGACGGGCAGGCCGTCTCACAGGCGCGGCAGGCCAGGCACCGATCGAGGTGGATGGTGAGGTCCGGAGTGGCGGGGCGCCCGTCGAGGAGCGCCTGCATTAAATGGATACGTCCGCGCGGCGACTCCGTCTCCAACCCGCTGACGCGGTAGGTCGGGCATGCCTCCAGGCACATGCCGCAGTGGATGCATTTGCGCAGGTCCTCCGTCGCCGGCTGGGGCATCAGAGCCCGCCGGCCATACGGCCCGGCGCGAGCGTTCCTCTTGGGTCGAGTGCGGCTTTGATACGAGCAGCGAGCGTGCGCGGGAGGATCGGCGTGCCCCAGGTATCGACCCGCTGCCGGAGCGACAGCGGCGCCCGTTCGAGGATGGCGCTGCCCTCGCGCGTCTCGGCGGCGTCGCGCCATCGCGTCACCCAGGTTTCATCCGCCTTTTCGCGGACGAGGAACGCCGTGCCGGCGCCGTCGAAGCGCACGATGCCGACCGCCCCCTGGAGGACCTCGCGCATCCGGCTTTCCGGAGCGGCGAGGCGAAGTCCGACGCCCGCTCGGAACGGCACGTCGACGAGCTCCTCGAGAAGGCCGGGCCGCGCGTCGTCGGGATCGCAGCCGGTCAGCCCGCGCGAAACCGCGTCGACCAGGCGCGCGACCACCGGTCTTGCGCCGCGCAGCCGCAACAACGCGAGCGCGCCGATCTCGCCGACGTAGGACGCTGCCGCTCGGTCTGCCGTCACGACCGCGTCGAGCTCGACCCCTTCACGACGGAGCGCCTCGATCGCGTCCCAGGCCGCGGCAATGTCGTCGAAGCGCGACAACAACGTTCGCTCGCTGTCAGGGAGCGGCCAGAGCTTGAGGTTCGCCTCGACGATCACGCACAGGCTGCCGTAGGTGCCGGCATACAGGCGCGTGAGGTCGTAGCCGGTGACGTTCTTGACCACCTTGCCGCCTGCCTTTGTCAAAGTGCCATCGCCACGAACCGCACGGATTCCGAGCACCCAATCGCGTGGATGCGCGTAGCGCAGACGAGACGGTCCCGGCGCCGCGCCGGCGATGATTCCGCCGACCGTCGCCGACCGCGGGCGGGCCACCTCGACCGGCCACATCTGGCCCTT
Organism: Chloroflexota bacterium; assembly: GCA_005881435.1. Lineage (GTDB taxonomy): Bacteria > Chloroflexota > Limnocylindria > P2-11E > CF-107 > CF-107. Next base: position 16,270 of record VBHP01000021.1, read on the forward strand.
GTCCGCGAGGGTGCGCGCCAGATCGCCGACCGTCGTGCCGGCCAGCACGGTCGCGGTCAGGTCGCCGGCTTCGTGCTCGACGATGCCGGACAGCGCGCCGAGGTCGAGAGCGACGTCGTACCGCGCCGGCGTATTGCCGACCTCCAGGCGAGTTCTGCCGCCGAAACACACCACCGCCTGTCCCACATCGTCGGCCTCGCGGACCGCGGCCACGACCGCGTCGACGGACGTCGGCGCGACGTGTCGCGACGGAGCGGCGCCGTTGACGGCGTACGTCGCTAGACCCACATGTCCTCGGCAAAGCGGAACTTCAGCCGCTCGAGCGGCAGCTCCCGTGGCGGCTCGTCGGTGGGAAAGATCTTCCCCGGATTCATGCGGCCGGATGGATCGAAAGCGTCGCGCACCCGGTGCATGGTGTCGAGATCGGCGTCGGAGAAGACCCAACGCATGAACTGATTCTTCTCCACGCCGATGCCGTGCTCGCCGGACAGCGCGCCGCCGACCTCGACGCAGTGCTTGAGAATGAGGGCCGACGCTTCGATGGCCTTCTCCGTCGTTCCTGGCACGGCCGCATCGAACAGCAGGGTCGGATGCAGGTTGCCGTCACCGATGTGGAACATGTTCGCCACGAGCAGCCCATAGCGCTCGGCGATGACGGCGACTTGGCGCAGCGTCTCAGGCAGCTTGGTGCGCGGCACGACGCCGTCCATCAAGTAGTTGTTCGGCGCCAGACGCGCCAGCGCCGGATATCCCAACTTTCGCGCCTTCCATAGCAGCGCGCGCTCCTCCTCGTTCGCCGCGGCCTTGATGTCGGTCGCGCCGCCGCGTCGGCAGATGGCCACGATCCGCTCGTGGCGCGCCTCACATTCCTCGGCCGGGCCCTCGAGCTCCACCAGCAACAGCGAGCCGGCGTCGGCAGGGAGGTGCGCCTCGAACGCGGCGTTCACCGCGCGGATCGTCGGCGCATCCATCATCTCCAGCGCGGCGGGGATGATGCCCTCGGCGATGATCGCGGTGGCGGCCTCAGCGCCGGACTCGACGTCGGCAAAGAACGCCAGGAAGGTGCGCACGGCCTCCGGTCTCGGCAGCAGCCGCAGCCAGGCCTTCGTCACGATGCCGACCGTCCCCTCCGCGCCGACGACGAAGGGCGTGGGGTCGTACCCGGCCCGATCCGGGGCCCGGCCACCCATCGCGCACGGCGTGCCGTCGGCGAGGATGAGCTCGAGGCCGAGCACGTGCTGCACGACGCTGCCGTAGCGCAGCGCGTGCGGGCCACCGGCGTTGTTGCCGATGTTGCCGCCGATCGTCGAGCAGCGCTGGCTCGCCGGATCGGGGCCGAACAGCAAACCGTGCGGCGCCAGCGCGTCGGCGAGCGCCAGGTTCACGACGCCCGGCTCGACGAGCGCGGCCCTGGACTCGGTGTCGATCTCGAGGATGCGCCGCAGCCGTGCGGTGGAGACGACGACGCCGCCCGGCGCGATCGCGCCGCCGGCGAGCCCGGTGCCCGCTCCCCGCGCGACCAGCGGCACCTCGGCGCGCGCGCACGCGGCCACGACCGCGGCGGTCTCGGCGGCCGTGCCGGGCGCCGCGACGAGCGCAGGGGTGGCCCGATCGAACCCGGCGTCGTATTCGTACACCAACAGATCTGTGGGGTCGTCGAGGAGATGCCTGCGGCCGACGATGGCGGCCAGCTCGTGCGCGAGCTTACGCGTGCTCGTCGATCCAGATCGCTCCGTCGTCGGTGTGCTCCTTCTTCCAGATCGGCACGATCTCCTTGAGCCGGTCGATCGCGAACCGGCAGGCGGCGAAGGCTTCAGCGCGGTGCGACGCCGCGACCGCGATCACGACGGCGTCGTCCCCGACCGTGAGTGTGCCGATGCGGTGGTGCACGGCGATGCGCAGCGGTCCCCAGCGGGACTCCGCCTCCGCGACGATCTCGCTGATCTTCGTCTCGGCCATCTCCGGATAGGCCTCGTACTCCAGCAGTGTCACACGCTTGCCGCGGTTCTCGCGCCGCACCGCACCGACGAAGACGCAGATTCCGCCCGTCGACTCATCACGCACGAGCGCCAGGGCCGCATCGACGGAGAGCGGCTCGGCCGTGACGCGGATGTCCGCGGTCGCCCGCGTGACCGCGCCGCCGGACACCGGTGGGATCAGTGCCACCTCGTCGCCGTCCACGAGCGGTTCGTCCAGTCCGACGTATTCGCGGTTGCGCGCCGCGACGATCTCGCGCTGCGAGCGCAGGAGCGGATTCTCGGCCAGCACACGGGCGAGGACGTCGCGGACGCGAGCGCCGTCGGGCAGCTCCATCTGGAACTGTCCGCGGCCGGCGGCCTCACGGTATGAGGCGAAGAGACGCACCAGGACGCGCATGGTCGAATCGTACCGGGCGGCGTATCGCATGCCGCGGCGCCGCGTTTCCGCTGTCGAATGAAGGTCCTCGTTCGCGCCGTCCCGCTCGCAGTCGCGCTCACCCTCGTCATCGGCGCCTTCATTCTCACCGCCGGGGACATCGCCTACGTCGCACTGGCGGTCATGACGACGGCATTCCTCGTCGGTGGTATCGGATCGGGATCGCTCGTCGGACGCGCGCTGGTCTACGGCGCGCTGGCGAGCCTGGCCCTCGTCGCGTTCTCCGCGCTCGGGTCGGAGGCCCTCTCAGTGCCGACGCGCCTCGCTGACGGTTTTCTGGCGCAGCGGTTCACGCCGCTCTGGTCGATGCCGCTCGCCGGATTCGGTGTGTGGGTCGGCCACGACTTCCGTCGCAGCCTCGAAGACATCTCCACCCGCCGATGAGCTACTCGTTCCTTCCGTCGGTCACGGACCTCCAGAGCCTCCTCTTCTATGTCATGAACGCCCCGTACCTCTTCGTGAGCTCCTCGACCGTCATGACGACCGGACTCGTCGCGGTCGCGATGACCCTCGGAATCGCCGTGACCACGTCGAAGGTTGTCCCGTGGGTCGATCCCTTCGGCGTGACGAGCCGCCTGCTGCGCTGGCTCGCTCCCAAGCTGGCATTGGTCCTGGCCTACTTCGGCCTCGGGAGCATGGCGCTCTCGACGGAGATCTTGTGGCGCTTCCATTCGTCGATCCCGATGGAGACGGAAACGCAGTTCCGCTCCGGCCTCGGACACCTGGCCGTAGCGCTGCTCGGGATCGTGGCGCTGTCTCCGTTGCTGCGGGGTATCGCGCGCCGCGAATGGATCAATTCGAATTTCTACGCCCTCGGTTACTGGGCTTTTCAGATCGCGGTGCTCACGCCGCCGTGGTTCGCCTTCCAGGGTCAGTACGAGCTCGTGCTCGGGGTGACGAAGGCTCTGCTCGGTGTCGCCTTTGCCGCGACGTTGGTCCTGTTTTTCCGTCAGCGCCGTTCGGCCTAGCCCAGCCGCACCAGCAGGCGCGCGCCGCGCCGTATGCCGAAGCGTTCGCTCGCGGCGCCGCTCCGCGTTGCGAGCTCGAGATGCCCGGCGCTGTTGATCAGCGCGACGAGCTCGCCCTCGCGGGCCTCAGCGTACGTCCGCACCAACCGCGTGGTGCGCACGGCTCCGGCCTCGACGCGGACGGGTCGCCCGCCGAGCATCGCGGCCGGAACGTCACTGACGCAGTTTCCGAATCGATCGATGTGGATCACGTGCGCCTCGATGACCTCGCCGCGCCGCTCCGGGCGCGGAAGCGGGAGGCGCTCCGGCGATTCTGCCGGCGCGCCGATGTCCTCGAGTGAGACGCCGCCAGCGAGCGATGCGGCGACGGGCGCGAACACGTCGCGCCCGTGGAAGACCGGACTCGCGTCGATGGGGATCGCGAGCGATACCGCTCGCGCCGAGTCGGCGACGAAGGTGAAGATGCCGTTATCCGGACCGACGGCGAAGCGATCCTCGGCGCCTAGCGCGATCGCTGGCCGAGCGCTCCCGACGCCGGGATCGACGACGGCGAGAAAGACCGTGCCTGCGGGGAAATGCGACCACACGGTCTTGAGCACCCACGCGGCATGCTGAACGTCCCCTGCCGGCACGTCGTGCGTGATGTCGACGATGCACGCATGCGGCGCGCGCACGGCGAGGACGCCCTTCATGGCCCCGACGTAGCCGTCGCGCGTGCCGAAGTCCGTGAGCAGCGCGATCACGCGCATGTGGGAGCATGAGCATATGTCCGCGTCAAAGCGCGCGAGAGTGCTTCTCGCGCTCGGGACGCTCCTCGCTGCCGCCTCGGTGCTCATCCTGCCGATCTTCCTCGGGCCGCTGGCGTTGCTGGCCGCGGCCGGCGCGATCTGGAGCGGCGCGCGCCGAGCCGGCGCGATCCTCCTGTTCGTCTCCGCAGGCGCCATGGCCGTCGGCATGTATCTCGGCTGCCGGGTGGCATGCGCGTGACGACGATCCGCCTGCTGCGAGCCGACATCGCGAAGCTCGACGTCGACGCTGTCGTCAATGCCGCGAACGATCGCTTGTGGATGGGCAGCGGCGTGGCAGGCGCCCTGAAGCGCGCCGGCGGCGAGGAGATCGAGCGAGAGGCGTTGGCCCAAGCGCCGATCCCCATCGGCGAAGCCGTCGTGACCACGGCGGGCCGTCTGCCGGCTCGGCATGTGATCCACGCGGCGGCGATGGGGCAGGACCTGACGACGGATGAGACCAAGATCGCGCGTGCCACGGAGAACGCATTGCGGCGCGCCGACGAGCTGCGCCTCCGCAGCATCGCCTTTCCCGCGCTCGGCACCGGCGTCGGCGGCTTTCCGCTCGGCGACTGCGCCCGGATCATGATCGACGCCGTGCGGCGCCATCTGGAGCGCGGCGGCACGCTCGATGAGGTGGTGTTCGCGCTCCGTTCGGAGGACGCGCTGCGCGTCTTCGAGAGCGCGCTCGGCGGCGTCGTGCGCGTCGTCGGTTAGCCTCTCGCTCCATGGAACTCGGTTGGGCACTCGTGCTGACGGCGGCTCTCGTGCTGGTCACGGCGTTCTTCGTGGCCGCTGAGTATTCGCTGGTACGGGTGCGGGAAACGCAGCTTGCCGAATTGGCCGAGCGCGGCAGCACCATCGCGGCGCTGGGCCAGCGGATGGCGCGTCGTATCGACGAATACATCTCTGCGACCCAGGTCGGCATCACCGCGGCAAACCTCGGCCTTGGCATCGTCGGCGAGCCCGCGGTCTTTTCGGTCATCGCACGGCTCTTTCCGGTCGACGCCGAGGCCGAGGGCCTGTTCCACGCGATCGCGTTCATCCTCGCTTTCGCCATCGTCACCTTCGTCACGATCGTCATCGGCGAGCTGGCGCCGAAATACCTCGCGCTGCACGCGCCGCTGCGGCTACTGCTCCTCACCGCCGCGCCGCTGTTCGCGTTCACGCAACTGGTGCGGCCGTTCATCTGGGCCGTCGGCGGATCGGCCCGGCTCGTGGTGCGACCGTTCGGCGCCGCCAACCGCGCGCGTGAGGCGACGTACTCGGAGGAGGAGCTGCGCCTACTGGTGGCGGCCTCGGCGCGCAGCGGCGTGTTGCAGGAGAGCGAACGAGAGCTGCTCTCGAACGTGCTCAGCTTCGCCGACAAGGTGGTGCGTCAAGTGATGGTGCCCCGCACCGAGATCGTGGCCGTCGAAGCGAACTCGACCGTGGCCGACGTCACCGAGCTCGCGCAGAAGCATCCGTTCACGCGCTACCCGGTCTATCGGGAGGACTTGGACAACGTCATCGGCGTCGTGCACGTGCGCGACCTGGTCGGCATGTCGCCGGAACAGGCGCGGCGCACGCGCGTGACGCAGGTGATGCGCCGCGTTGTCGCGGTGCCCGAGACGATGCACCTCGACCGCGCGCTCGCCGAGATGCGGCGTCAGCGCGTCCCGCTCTTCCTCGTCATCGATGAATTCGGCGGGACCGCGGGCCTGGTGACGATGGAGGACGTCCTGGAAGAGCTCGTCGGCGAGCTCGAGGACGAATTCGACAAGGCCGCGCCGCTGATACGGAAACAGGACGACGGCTCGTTCCTGGTGGACGGACTCACGAGCCTGGACGACCTGCGCGAACGGCTGAACGTCGAGCTCTCCGACGAGCCCTATGACACTGTCGGCGGACTCGTGTTCGGGAAGCTGGGACGCCTGGCGCGCATCGGCGACAGCGTCGAGATCGACGGCTGGCGTGCCGAGGTCACCGCGATGGATGGGAGGCGGATCGCGCAAGTGCGGGTGCGGTCCGCGCATCGACAGGGCGTGCCGCGGTCGCAGTGAGCGTCGATCCGCAGGAGCTGCGACGCGTCGCCGGACACTTCGCCACCGGTGTCACCGTGGTCACCGCGGAGCACGAGGGCGTGACCTGCGGCCTGACGGTGAACGCCTTCATCACCGTGTCGCTCGACCCGCCGCTGGTGCTGGTGTCGATCGGTACGGCCTCGCGATCGCTGCCTTGCGTCTCGAGCGCGCCGCGCTTCGGGATCAGCGTGCTTGCCGAGGATCAGGAATCGATCGCGCGGATCTTCGCCGGGAAGGACGACGACAAGCTGACGCGCGTTCCAGCGCGGCGCGGGCAGACCGGTGTCCCGCTGCTCGAAGGCGCGATCGCGTGGCTGGAGTGCCGCAGCGAGCAACGCATCGCGGCCGGCGACCACGTCCTCTTTCTGGCGCGCGTTGAAGGGCTCGGCGCGGGCCCCGGCCGCCCTCTGCTGTTCTTCCACGGCCGCTACGGCAGGCTTGCCGAGTAGCTGCTCGCCCGCCTGGTTTAGCGGGCACGGCGGTTGCTATCAGGAGTGACCAAACGTCAGTCCGGGCCGGCAAAGGAGCGAAGACCGTGAACGAGCTGCTACAGAGCGACGCGATCGTTTTCGGCATCGCGATGTTCGGCATCGCCGTATCGAGCGTCGCCATCTTGCGTGACTACCTGCCGCGCGAGGAGCCGCAGTTTCACGCGAGGCTCGAGCCCGTTGAAGTGCCGTCGTCGCGGATGGTGGACCGCGCCGCCTAGATTCCTAGCGCGGCCGCAGTCCTGACGCGTAGTTGACCAGCGCGCTCCAAGCCGTCGCGGCTTCCGCTTGGATCCACGGCAGCGTCCGTGGATCCACCACCACGAAGATCGTCAGGGCGCCGAGCGCGACGAGCGCGGTGATACCGATGAAGGAGCCGATGCTCCCGCGCAGACCGGGCTCTCGTGCTCGCGCCGCCATTACCGTCGCCGCAAACGTACCACCAAGTTGTCGAGGTGCGTGCGCTTGATCGACAGGAACTTCGCCAGGTTCTCGCGATCGGTCTCGGGGATCGTCGAGCTCGAACCATCCGCACCGAGCGCGCGCGACAGGTCCGCCAGAGCCTGATTGAGCTTGCGTGTCGCGGCGATGAGCGCGTCGTCCTTCAGCGGCGGCAGGATCGAAGGCGCGTTCGCCGCGCGCGTCGGCAGCTGCCCGGAGAGCTGAGCGATCCGATCGCGCAGTCTCGCCAGGGGCAGCTTCTCTTCGACGATGCGCTTCACCAAGATCCGACGCTTCTTGCGGTCGTCGATCTTCAATAGCTCGTATGCCGCGGCGAGCGTGTCGTGCCGCTGCGACACCATCTGCTTGATGTCATCGGGCGCCGTCGCCAGACGGAGCCGGTTCTCGACATAGCCCTTGTCCTTACCGAGCTTGTCGGCGAGGCCGCGGATGGAGTAACCGAGCTCATCCGTCATCTTCTTGTAGATGACGGCTTCATCGAGCGGGGAGAGGTCTTCGCGTTGCAGGTTCTCGATAAGCGCGATCTCGAGCGCGGTGGAGTCGTCGAAGCGCTCGATGATCGACGGGACGGTCTCCTTGCCCGCGATCTTTGACGCGCGCCAGCGCCGCTCTCCGGCGATGATCTCGTAGCGGTCGTTCCCGGCGGGCCGGATGAGGATCGGCTGCAGCACGCCGTGCTCGCGGATCGAGGCAGCGAGCTCTTTCAGCGTCTCTTCGTTCCAGGTCATGCGTGGCTGCGAGGGATTCGGAGCGATGTGATCGAGTGCGATGTCGCGCACGGCCGTGGGCGTGCGAGCAGCCAACAGGCTGATGATGCCCGGCTCCGTGTCGGTCTCCTGCTGGAAGATGCGCACGCCGGCTTCGCGGAACGATTTCTTAAGCAAGTGCAGTGACCTCCCGTGCGAGTTCGAGGAACGACTTCGCCGCGTCCGAGCGCGCGTCGTATTTCGTGATCGGTACGCCGGCCGTGGGTGCTTCGCCGAGCTTGATCCACTGGCGGATAACGGTGTGGAAGACGTTGTGATCGCCGAGGTCCTTTAGCGAGTCGAGCATTTCGCGACCGAGGATGGTGCGGCTGTCGTAGAACGTCGGCAGGATGCCGACGACGCGCAGATCCGGATTCAGCCTGGCCTGCACTGTGCGCACCATCTTCAGCAGCGCGGCGACACCCTTCAGCGCGTAGTACTGCGTCTGGACCGGGATGATCACGCCCTGCGCCGCGACAAGCGCGTTCACGGTCAGGAGTCCGAGCGTCGGCGGGCAGTCGATCAGCACGAAGTCGTAGCGCTGAATGACCTCTTCGCCGAGCTTGTCCTTCAGCGCCATCTCTCTACCGATGGCGGTGAAGAGCTCGACCTCAGCCGCGGAGAGGTCGATGGTCGCGGGGGCACAGTCGAGACGTTCGGTCTTGCTGGAGCGGACGATCGACGCGAGCGACACGTCGTCGTCGACGAGGACATCGGCGATGGAGCGCTCGAGCTTGGTAATGTCGATACCGAGGCCGACGGACAGATTGGCCTGCGGATCGAGGTCGAGACAAAGGACTTTGGCGCCGAGCTCTACGAGCGCGCCGCCGAGATTGATGGCGCACGTGGTCTTACCCACGCCGCCCTTCTGGTTGGCGATCGCGATAACCTTGCCCATCGCGCTCCTTTCGTTAGGTAGCGTCGACGGCTGCTCCCTCCGCCCGCTAGACCTCCCCAATTCCCCACAAGGTCTCGCGGACGCGAGCACGGTTGGAAGCGACCGCGCCCAGCCAGCCGCGAGAATAACCCATCCGGGCGCACCGCGACTAGCATTTCGTGTGAGCGGGCCCGTAGCTCAGGGGTTTAGAGCGGCGGACTCATAATCCGCTGGTCCCTGGTTCGAATCCAGGCGGGCCCACCGGCTCGCGGATCTGACAATTCGTCCCTTACCCGAGGGTGACTGCACGCTTGACCGCTTCGCGATCGCCGCGGACACCGTATCGGTGATACCTGCGAGCACCGAAACTGCGCGTCTCGACGCCGGCCACAGCATCAGCAGCATGTATTGCCCGGCCACTGGTGCTTTGCTAAGTTGCCCGGGCTTCGGGTTGGGGGAGTTCAGCGCTTCACTCTGTCCCTCGAATGCCGCGGCTATGTGCGTAGGAGGGATTGCATGCGCTTCCATCGCGTCTGGATCGTTCCATTCGTGACCGTCGCGATCATCGCGTCGCTCGCCATCGGCGCCGGCGTCGTCAGCGCGGCCGGCGGTGACATCCGCCAGGTCGTGCGCGAGGGCACCGGAGGACCAGCGACGGGCCAGTTCATTCCGTCGAACGGCGAGATCGGCACGGCCGAGTTTCCCGGAGTGTCCGACGACGGCACTGACATCGCCGGGTACGGCAGCCGCATCAACCGCAGCCTGTCGCGCGGCTCGGGCAGCAGCGCCTCGATCCCGAGCGCGCAGAAGGCCAAGTCGAACCCAGTGCTGAACACGAGCTTCGAGGGGCTCAACTTCTACCAGCAGCGCTACTCGCGTGGTGGCAACCAGTTCTCCCTCGAGCCGCCGGACCAGGGTCTGTGTGTCGGCAACGGCTACGTTGTCGAAGCCGTGAACGACGTGATGAACGTCTTCAACTCCTCCGGCCAGTCGCAGCTTCCGGACAACACCGCCACCAACATCGTCGCCGGGTTTCCGCGGAACGTGAACCACGCCGTCGATCTCAACTCGTTCTACGGCTACCCGCCGGCGATCAACCGCACCACCGGTGTTCGCGGCCAGTTCGTCACGGACCCGACGTGCTACTACGACGCGGCGACGCAGCGCTTCTTCCTTGTCGCGCTGACACTGGAGACGCGTCCAAACGGGTCGTTCACTCTCGTCAACCATCTCGACATCGCCGTCACGCAGACGTCGAACCCCGCCGGCTCGTGGAACATCTACCGGGTCGACGTCACAAATGATGGGACCAACACCGGCGGTTCGAATCCAGGGCCGTATCTCGGTAACTCCCCGCACATCGGTGCGGACGCGAATGGCTTTTACGTCACGACGAACGCGTACCCGTGGTGCTGCAACGGATTCTCTGGCGCGCAGATCTACGCGTTCTCCAAGGCGCAGCTCGCCGCAGGCGCGGCGGTCGTGACCATGCAGCACATCGACACCTCGGGGATGGTGAATGCCCCGAGCGACGCCGGGTCAACGCAGCCGGGGTTCACCGTTTGGCCGGCGCACTCGCCGGGCACCCTCTCCTTCGAATCGAACGCGGGCGGTACTGAGTATTTCCTCAGCTCCAATGCCGCGGACGAAGCCACGCATCCCGTTGCCGGCACCGGCGGCAACTACGTCTCCAACCAGATCGTGGTGTGGGCGCTCACCAATACCTTGTCGCTCAACAGCATTCCGGCGCTGAGCCTGCGGAATCAGTTGGTCAGCGTGAGCACCTACGCACTCCCGCCGAAGGCGAAGCAGCCGGGATCGGGCACGGCCCCCGGAGACGGCACGCCGCAGGGCAAGTGCATCAATGACACGGCGACCGTGCTCTTCAATGGCCAGAGCGGCTGCTGGAGGCTCCTGTTCGGAGCGCAGCCGGCGCACACCGAGGTGGTCTCTCGCCTCGACTCCAACGACACGCGCATGCAGCAGGTCATGTACGCAAACGGAAAAATCTGGGGCGCACTCGACACCGCTGTCAATCCAGACGGCGGCCCACAGCGCGCGGGCGTTGCCTACTACATCGTCAAGCCCGACGTCTCCACTGGATCGCTGTTGGCCAAGATCGGGCTCCAGGGAACCGCGGGAGTACCGGGCAAGGACCTGACCTATCCGGCCATCGGCGTGACCGCGAGCGGTCGCGGCGTCATGGCCTTCACGCTCACAGGCGACGGCGCGACCGACTACCCGAGCGCGGCCTACGCGGGCATCGACGCCCAGGCCGGGCTCGGCGACGTCCATATCGCCGGCGCCGGACTCGCGACCGACGACGGTTTCACCAGCTACAAGGCTCAGGTCGGGAATCCGCCGCGCACACGGTGGGGCGACTACGGCGCCGCAGCCGTCGACGGCAACTCGGTCTGGATCGCGAGCGAATACATCGCGGCCGCCTGCGACTACACGACCTGGGGCGGCCCGTTCTTCCAGGGAGGCACCGGCGACAATCTCCTCGGGACCTGTGCCGGCGCAAGCCACGGACCAGGCACGCGTGCCGCACTCGGCAACTGGTCCACACGCATCACCCAGCTCACGCCATAGCGAAGAGCCGAATGGCTAAGGAGGGCCGGCGCCTGGTGCGCCGGCCCTCTATCTTTTTGCCATGCGCCGAACGAGTGGCACCGGTGATGCGTTCAAGATGCTGTCGTTCGGGAGGTAGAGATGCAGCGCGCACAACTCGTTCCGAGCTCCGGTCGTCTGGCCTTCATCGTCGCAGTCGGCTTTGCCGTCGTTGCGCTTTCTCTGACGCCGCGAACGAGCATCCCTTCATTCACGTTGCCGCTGCACCACGTGGCGCCGCAAGTGGCTCCGTCCGCGAGACCGGCACAGCCGGTCGAGTCTGTCGTGCCGGCGCGGCCTGCCTCGGGCGGGACCACGGCTCCCCCACAATCTGAGCAGACAGCTCCCGCCAACGCGGCCACGGCCAAGCCAGCCGCGCCGACCGCGGCCCCTGCGCTAAAAGCGCCGCAGCGTGCTGGATCGAGTCCCGCGTCGTCGGGCGCAGGCGTCATGAGCGTCGCGCCTGAGGACGGCGCACCCCTCCTGCCGAACCCTCGCATCCGCTGATCGCGAGCGGGGCTCTCTTTCAACGTGAACGACGGCGAGGCCTTCGCTTTGCTCGGCGCGCTGCTGGCGTTGTAGAGCGACCGCCTCGCGGGTGACCTAACCCCTCGACGCGAGCGCACGGTCGTGGGTCGAGACAAGCACGCAGGACGACTTCGTGCGCGCGTAGGCGTCAGGCCTACGCAATTTCGCCCATATCGCGTAGGGCTAATTGGAACTTGCGGCGCCTCTGAAGTACAGCTATGAACCGCAACGCAAGGCGTGCTGTGCGGCACGACCTACCGCATCGGCGCAGGGGGCATCTGGTGGGAGCGTGGCGTCGATCGCGTTTATCCGAGCGTGCGCCATTCGCGCGCGAGCGTCCCCCCTTGGACGTGACCCCGCTGAGGGAAGGGGGTGGTCGCGAGTACCCCCGCAGGCAGAGCGCAAGCCGAGTCCTGTAGGGGGCTGCACCACGCGAACCGTGTCCGTACTTAGGACCGGACCACGCTTTGCGCGCACGCAACGATTCCGTTGAAGAGGAGTGACTACTCATGGCCGGCCTCATCGGGCCGATCGGGGCGCGGCGAACACGCCGCCTCCTGGTCGTGCCCGCGCTCGCGGCCTTGATACTCGCGCTACTGCTTCC
>VBHP01000102.1 GCA_005881435.1 Chloroflexota bacterium
TGGTTCTGGTCCGAGGTCGAGACCGGCTGCGTCTTCTTCGAGCCGTCGCGGTAGATCGCGATGGCCTTGACGCCGTGCTGCCAGGCGCGGACGTACGCCTCGGCGACGTCCTCGACCGTTGCCGTCTCCGGCAGATTGACCGTCTTGGAGATCGCGCCTGACAGGAACGGCTGGACCGCTCCCATCATGCGGATGTGTCCCATGTGGCTGATGTAGCGCTCGCCCTTCGTCGCCTTGAAGGCGCAATCGAAGACCGGCAGGTGGTCGGCCTTAAGACCCGGCGCGCCTTCGATCGTTCCTTCGGCGGTGATGTAGGTGGTGATCGCGGTCGTGACCTCCTCGCTGTAACCGAGCCGCCGCAGCGCCGCCGGCACCGTCCCATTGACGAGCTTGAGCGTGCCGCCGCCGACGAGCTTCTTGTACTTCACGAGAGCGATGTCGGGCTCGATGCCCGTGGTGTCGCAATCCATCATGAAGCTGATCGTGCCCGTCGGCGCCAGCACCGTCGCCTGCGCGTTGCGGAACCCGTACACACCACCGAGCGTGAGGGCATCGTCCCAAGCCTGCCGCGCCGCCGAGAGCAGCGACGCTGGCACCTTGTCGTCGGGGATCTGATACGCGGCATCGCGATGCTTTCCGATGACGCGAAGCATCGGATCGCGGTTCACCGCGTACGCCTCGAAGGGCCCGACCTCGGCGTTCGCCGCGATGCGGGCCGACTGCGCATAGGCCTCGCCGGTCATGGCCGAGGTGATCGCCGCGGCGTAGCCGCGACCCTCGTCCGAGTCGTACGGCAGACCGCGCTGCATCAAGACCGCGCCGAGGTTCGCGTAGCCGAGCCCGAGCTGACGCATCGCGTTGGCGTTGCGCGCGATCTTCGCCGTCGGATAGGAGGAGTTGCCGACGATGATCTCCTGCGCCGTGATCGTGACCTGCACCGCGCGCCGGAACTTCTCCACGTCGAACTCGCCGTCGGCGTGCAGGAACCGCATCAGGTTCAGCGACGCCAGGTTGCACGCGGAGTCGTCGACGTGCATGTATTCGGAGCACGGGTTCGAGGCATTGATGCGCGCCGTGTTCGAGCAGGTGTGCCAGTCGTTGATCGTGGTGTCGAACTGCATGCCCGGGTCGCCGCACTCCCACGCCGCCTGCGCGATCTCGCGGAGCAGCTCGCGCGGATCGACGGTCTCAACCACATCGCCGCTCTTGACCGCCTTGAGCCCCCAGGGCTTGGATTCGACGGCGGCGTACATGAACTCGTCGGTCGCGCGCACGGAGTTGTTCGCGTTCTGGAACTGGATCGACTGCCAGGCCTCGCCGTTGAGGCTCATGTCGTAGCCCTGCTCGCCGAGGGCCCACGCCTTGCGCTCTTCCTTGGCCTTGCACCAGATGAACTCGCGGATGTCCGGATGGTCGGAGTTGAGCACGACCATCTTCGCCGCCCGGCGCGTCGTGCCGCCGGACTTGATCGACCCAGCCACGGAGTCGGCGCCGCGCATGAACGAGACCGGTCCCGAGGCGTACCCACCGCCGGAGAGATGCTCCTTGGAGGAGCGCAGGGAGGAGACGTTGAGCCCCGAGCCGGAGCCGCCTTTGAAGATCAGGCCCTCGGTCTTGAACCATTCCAGGATCGACTCCATCTCGTCGTCCACGGAGAGGATGAAGCAGTTATGTACGGTCACGTTGTTTGACAGGTACTCACCCGAGAGCGTTTGAATGTCGTAAACGTCTTCTTCGCCAAGGACCTCAACCGAGACGATCTCTTCGTGTCGCTCGTCGGGGCAGATCTTGCCGTCTATTCCCAATGACTCGTGGAGCTTTGTCTGCTTGTCATTGGCGATGAAGCCGATCTCGCCCGAGAAGACTGCACGCTCGCTGTGGTAAGCAATCGATACAACCCACAGGTCCTCTCGATTCGCCCGCTTCTCGGTCTTGCGGAATCGTTTGCTGTAGATCCCGCGAGAGGCGAGGAGGAGTTGCAAGTCTTCAATCCATTTCGGACTGATCACGGCAACTTCAACATGTGAGGTGCTGCCATTGATCGTGACGTAGCCGTCACACTGGAACACGCTTCGCAAGTAGGCACGGATCGCAGCAGGCTTTGCCGTCCAGAGCGATTGCGGCACCCGAATGTGCTCTCGTCGATCCAGTAGTCCGTATTTCTCGACGAACGGTCGCAACACCTCGCCGTAAAGGCAGATCTTCCGGTAGTTCGGGAGCGAGGGATGAGCAGACTCGTGCCAGTGCAAGCCAGGGAACGCCGCTTCGATGTGCTGAAGGACCCAAGCGCGCTCTTCTGCGTTTGCGACCTCGAACTCGACGGTCAGCGATCGATTTGTGCCCTCTTGGTATTGGCCCACGAAGCCGTCGGCCTGCGCCCAACCAGCCAGCGCTGCCTCTGACACGTCCACATCGCCCTCGGCAAACCGAAGAGGAAAGTCGTCTAGCGGACGCGTCGACGCGGACGGTCCCTCGGACGCCACCTGTGCAAATTCGACAGCTTTGACGGTCTCCAATTCGGCGACGTACTCGCCAGCAAGAATTGCCCGCCGGTGTGACGCCAATCGAAGGCGCATCCCGATCTCAAGCTGGTCGACTCGCTCCCACGTTGGCGTTGTGCGTCGTTCACGCAGCGCGGAAACCAAGTGATCTCCGGTCGCCTCAATGAAGGAGCCATTCGCGAGCGAGACGCGATAGACAACTTTCTTGCCGTTATGTTTGGTTCCGACAACCAGCGTGATGCCGTTCGAGTCGTATACGGGGAAGCCGACCAGGTTGCGCTCGACGATCTCCCCGATTTCAACGAGACCAAATGGCGAGCTGACTCTCGCGCGATACGGCTGGCACGCCGAGCACTGCGGCGCGCGGCTGCCGGAGGCGCCGACGTTGAACCAGACCGGCGAGTTGAAGGCCATGTGCTGATTCACGAGGAGCCAGGTGAGTTCGTCTTCGAAGATGGCGGAGTCCCGATCGCTGGCGAAGTACTGCCCGGCGCGACCCCAGTTGGCGATCGTCTTCGCGACGCGGTCGATCATCTGCTTCACCGACCACTCGCGCTGCTCGCTGCCGAGGATGCCGCGGAAGTATTTGGAGGCCACCACGTTTGTCGCCGTCTGCGACCAGAACGCCGGAACCTCGACGCCCTTCTGCTCGAAGACCGGTCCCTTGTCACCCGGGATGACCGCGTCCCGCCGCTCCCAGGTGATCTCGTCGTAGGGATGGGTGCCGTCCTTTGTGAAGTAGCGCTCGAGGCGAAGGGGCTCGCGGACGACCTCACCGGTCCTACGCTTCGGGGCCTCCGCGATTGCCATTTCTTGCCTCTCCCCTTTGAGCCGCTACACCTTGTGTCATCGGCGCAAGTCGCCCCAAGATGTGGGGGCGAGAGACGTGTTCTAAACCCGTCGGAGGCGAGTGTCAAGCTTATGAAGAGGCATCATCCGGGGCCGCAGCGGGCTCCCAAAAACCCACGCCAGATCGCGTTTTTCTCCAAACCGTTTGCGCAAATCGGCTGGATAGGATGACCGGACGATGAGCGGCGCAGTACTGATCACCGGCGCGACGGGTCGCCTCGGTCACGCGCTCACCGCAGTGTTCGGATCCGAAGCGGCGGCGTCACGACGCTCCGATTACGACCTCGACGTACCCGCCGCAGCCGACGCACTGATCCGTCGGCAACGGCCCGGCACGGTGATCCACTGTGCGGCGTGGACCGACGTCGATGCGTGTGCGCGAGAGCCCGAGCTCGCGATGCGGCGCAACGGCATCGCCGTCGGCGAGCTCGGGACCGCGTGCGCTGCAGCCGAAATCGACCTCGTCGTGGTGTCGACGAATGAGGTCTTCGCCGGCGATCGTTGCGACGGCGCATACGCCGCTGACGACGAGCCCGCACCGATCAACGCGTACGGCCGAAGCAAGCTCGCGGGCGAACATGCGGCACGCGATGCGTTTGCCGGCGCGCGCTCGCGTCTGTTCATCGTGCGCACGGCGTGGCTTTTCGGCGATCCCGGAAACGACTTCCCGGAGAAGATCGTCCTCGCCGCGCGCGGCGCGCGCGCGAACGGCAGGCCGTTGCGCCTCGTCGATGATGAGATCGGCACGCCCAGCTACGCCGCCGATGTCGCGCGCTTCATCCACGCGCTGGTGAAGAATCCCGCGCGGGGCACCGTGCATCACGCCGTGAGTCTCGGTCGGACCTCCCGGGCGGACTGGGCGCTCGAGATCCTGCGGCTCGCCGCCGAATGGCCAACGATCGAGCGCGTGCCGCTGTCGTCATGGCGCCGCGATTCGACACCGCCGCGCTGCGCGGCGCTCAGTCCGAGCCGGCTCGCGGATGGCCCCACGCCGCGCACCTGGCAGGCGGCGACGGCAGAGTACGTGCCCGTGGTGTTGCGCCGCATCGCCGCGACAACGCCACGATGACCGCGCCACAGACCGCCATCGACGGCGTGCACTGGGGCAAGATCCGCGCGCACGCGGATGAGCGCGGTGCCTTTCGCGAAGTGTGGCGCGCCAGCGCGTTCGCGGGAACGCCGCCGTTCGTGCAGGCGAACCTCTCGACGTCGAAGGCCGGGGTCCTGCGCGCGTTGCATTACCACCGCAAGCAGATCGATCACTGGGTAGTTGTCTCGGGCCGCGTGTTCGTCGCTCTCGTCGATCTGCGTCCGCTGCAGACCGACGCCACGGCGCATCCGCTCGTCGTGACGCGAACCCTGAAGCCGGATGACACCGTGACGATCCCCGCGTACGTGGCGCACGGCTTCCTGGCGCTGGATCCGACGCAGCTGCTGTATCTGGTGACCAACGAGTACGACGGCAGCGATGAGCGCGGCATCGCCTGGGACGATCCGGATCTCGCTGTGCCCTGGCCGCTACGAGATGTATCCGGTGGCCTCGTGCTCTCGGACCGCGATCGCGCCAATCCGCGGCTCGTGGCACTTCGCGGTCGGCTGTAAGCGATTCAGTCTGTGAGTAGGCGCGCGCGTACCAATTCGTCACGCGCCCAGCTCACGAGTCGGTCGCAGCGCGCGACCGCGTCGCGAGCGTCTGCTGCGGAAGCCAGCTTGTCCTCGTACTCGACGCGATTCTTCTGGCGGATAAGTGCGCGGAGCTGATCCGCGTGCTGCTTGATGCTCGACGCGCCGCCGGCGACCTGTTCGAGCAGTTGGACCGCACGCTGGTGGTCAGGATCGGCAGATCGCCTGCCGCCGAGCGCGACGCTCACCGCGTCCGCAGCCGAGATTCCCGCGTGCACAGCACAGAGCACGGCGGAGTCGTTGCGGCTGCCATCTCGAGCCGCGGCGGCGGCACTCTCGGCGAACTGCCGCGCCTTCGCGTAGTACAGCGACGCCTGTGTCTTCGGGGTGAGTACGACCTTAGGCGGCGCCACGCCGATTCCGTGCCGGCAAGATCTGAATCCCCTCACGCGCGATCGCGCGGTGCACCGGCTTCCGGCCTCGCTGTCGCGAGGAAACCTGCGAGAAGTGCAGATTCAGCTCGTTTCCAAACTTTGCCCGCACCAGATCCCGCAGCTCTGTGTCTGCTTCACTCAGC
>VBHP01000103.1 GCA_005881435.1 Chloroflexota bacterium
GCGATCGTCCTGTAGCGCGAGGTGCACGATCCGCCGCTCATACGCCAGCATCGGCTCGAGCGTGACCGCCTGCTGCGTCGCGCGCACGCGTCCCGCGACGCGGTGCGCGATCTCACGAAGCTGCTCCTCCCGACGATGCCGATAGCCCTCGATGTCGATGGCTACGTACACCGTCTTGGCGCTGCGGCGGGACGTGATGAGGCTAACCAGCTGCTGCAGGGCGATGAGGTTCTCGCCGTGGCGGCCGATGAGGAGCCCGAGATCCTGGCCCTCGATCTCGAGCTGTGGCTCGGGACGGTCGTTGACCAAAACCTCGGCTTCGATGCCCATCAACGACAGGATCTCGCGCAGCGCGTCGGCTCCGCTGACGAGCTCCTCGGCATAGGCCGGAGGCGCGTCGCCCTCCTCGATCGCATCCTCGCGGGCGGCGGCCGGTCGTCGCGGGACTTCGGCCTCGTCCAGGGCCGGCTCGTCCTCCTCGACTTCCTCGACCTCCTGGAAGGTGATCAGCACGCGAGCGTCCTCGCCGCCCATCCCCAGCATGTTGGCCGGTTTGCCTTCCTCGAGGACCTCGATGTCGACGTCGCCGCGCTTCTTGCGTAGCGTGGCGAGGCCGCGCTCGATCGCCTCCTCCGTGGTGCGACCGGTGAACTCCTCGCCGCGGAGTCTCATCGCCGTCTCTTCCGCCTCCTCCGCTCTGTTTTCACGGGCGTATTCGTGGAGAGGTCGCGCTCGATCTCACGTTCGATCTCGCGCTCCTCCTGGACCATCTTTGGCGCGGCCGGGCTGGGCAGATGCTCGGGCAACCACGGAATCATCGCGCCAAGTCTGCCCCACCCGCTGGTGAACCACTGCTGGAGGATCGAGAACACCGTCGTGACCGTCCAGTAGAGCGACAAGCCCGCCGGCAGGTTGAAGCCGAAGACCAGCGTAATGATCGGCGTGTACCACACCATCATGCCCATGGTGCGGGCGGTTGGGTCGTCGGAGGGCGGCTGCTTCGCCGGGGCAGTCATCAACGACGACACCAGCGTCACCGCGGCCGCGATGACCGGCATGATGTGCAGCGGGTCGGGATGCGCCAGCCCCTGTTCGCTCCACGGCAGGAGGATGGAGAACGTCCCGAGCGTCGCGCCCGGATCGATCGGGTTCGGCACGAAGGGGTACAGGATCGTGTCGAGCTGCTCCCGCGTCAGCCCGGGACAGTTCCCGACACCCCCTCCGACGATGCCAAGTCCGCAGCCGACCTGCGACAGCGCGCTGTAGAGACCGAACAGGATCGGCATCTGCAGCAGCAGCGGCAGGCAGCCGCTCACCGGACTCACGCCTCGCTCGCGGTAGAGCTTCATCTGCTCCTCCGCGAATTTCTGGCGGTCGTCCTTGTACTTCTTCTTCAGCTCCGCCATCGCGGGGGCGATCTCCTGCTGCGCGCGGGTCGACCGCAGCTGCTGTAGGAAGAGGGGATACAGCGCCAGGCGAAGGACCACGGTGAGGACGACGATCGCGAGGCCGAGGTCGTGGAACAGCACGTCGTACAGGAGCACCAGGGCATTGATCAGCGGGTGGACAAGAATCGAGTTCCAGAGCTCAGTGATCAACGACATGCCTACGGTTTCTCCGGCACGGGGTCGAAACCCCCGCGCGCCAGCGGGTGGCAGCGCAGCAACCGTCGCGCCGCGAGCCAGCTTCCTCTCAGTGCCCCGTGCCGTTCGACGGCCAAATACGCGTATTCAGAGCACGTCGGCGTGAAGCGGCAGGCGGGTGGCAGGAGCGGACTGACCGCAGCCTTGTAGAACCGTAGCGCGCCGAGCACCACGCGCTTCATGCCGGCATGCCGAGCACGCCCAGGGCTTTCAGGAGCGTCTCAGCCGACCGTTGCAACTCCGCAAACGGCGCCTCGACCACCGGCGACCGGACGCTGACGAGCACGTCGGCCGCGGGCCGGACGCGCTGCAGAAGCGGCACGAAGGCAGCTCGGGTCCGCCGACGCGCGCGGTTACGACGCACCGCGATGCCAACCCGCGAGGGGACGCTGATGGCGATGCGCGACTGTGACCCCGAGGTCACAACAGCGCTGACGTGAAACAGCTGATCGCTGTGCGACGCCCCCGCACGACGAACCCTCTGCACGTCGGTCGTCCGGCGCAGCCGAGCATCGCGCGCGACGTGGCGCATACGCGTGGTCCGCTATTCGGAAACCGTCAGACGCTTCCGGCCCTTGAGTCGCCGCGCTTTCAATACGTTGCGACCCGACACGGTCTTCATGCGTGCACGGAAACCGTGCGTGCGCTGACGGCGACGCTGTTTTGGCTGATAGGTGCGCTTCACGGCACATCCTCTCGAACGACGTGAGGGGGTGGATGAGTGACGACGATCAGTATATGGCGGGCTCGTCTTGAACGCGCCGCCGCGCGCTTGCTATGCTCGCCGCCGCTTCCGATATATCGATCCTCGCCAGAACCTCGCACTCGTTCATTCGTGCGCCGGTGGATGGCCGGGCTTCGCGTTTCACAAAGGGCGGACTCGGGGGAGTGGGCACCCTGTTGAATCCGAAGAATATCTGGCAGGCCGTCCTCGGCGAGCTGCAGGTCGGCATCTCGCGGCCGAACTTCGACACGTGGTTCAAGGGCACGTCGATCGTTTCGGTCGAAGATGACGTGTTCATCATCGGCGTGCCGAATGCGTTCGCGCGGGAATGGCTGGAGAACAAATACCGGCAGAACGTGAAGCAGGCGCTGCAGCGCGCCATCGGACGGACCGTCGACGTCCGCTTCGTCACGGCCAACGCCACCGTGCGCGCCGCGGCTGGGGCGACGATGCCGTCGGTCCCCGCCCCGGACCCCGGCCACGGCAACGGCGCGCCACCGGTCCCAACTCCCACGTTGAACCCCCGCTACAGCTTCTCGACGTTCGTCGTCGGCTCTAACAACCGCCTGGCCCATGCCGCCGCTCTCTCGGTCGCCGAGCGGCCGGGCCACTCCTACAACCCACTGTTCATCTACGGTGGCGTCGGGCTGGGCAAGACACATCTGATGCACGCCATCGGGCATGCCGTGCTGACGCGCCACCCCAAGAAGCGCGTCGTGTACGCGACGAGCGAAAAGTTCACCAATGAATTCATCAATGCCATCCGCGGCCAGAAGAGCGAGGAGTTTCGAGAGCGTTACCGCCGCATCGACGTCCTGCTCATCGACGACATCCAGTTCATCGCCGGCAAGGAAGGAACCCAGGAGGAGTTCTTCCACACCTTCAACGCGATCCACGAGGAGGGGAAGCAGATCGTCCTCAGCTCCGACCGTCAGCCGAAGGCCATCACGCAGCTCGAGGATCGGCTGCGTTCGCGTTTCGAGTGGGGCCTCATCGCCGATATCTCACCACCGGACCTCGAGACACGCACCGCGATCCTGCGCGCTAAAGCCGAGGCCCAGTCCATGGCGATCCCGCCGCAGGTCGTTGATTTCTTGGCGCAGCGGATCGCATCGAACATCCGCGAGCTCGAAGGTGCGCTCACGCGGATCACCGCGTACGCCACACTCAACGCCGCGCCGGTGACGGTCGAGCTCGCTCAACAGGTGCTGCAGAACGTGCTCTACAACCCAAAGCGCCAGCAGGTGACGCCGGAGAAGATCGTCGAGACCGTGGCGCGCTACTACGGCGTCGAGGCGGATCTGCTGCGCGGCAAGGCTCGCGACAAGCAGATCGTTCGGCCACGGCAGGTGGCGATGTACCTGATGCGCGAAGAGACCGATGCACCTCTACTCCGGATCGGCGAGGCGCTCGGCGGGAGAGACCACAGCACGGTCCTTCATGGCTGCGACAAAATCGAGCGGGAGCTTGGCCAGGATGAGGAATTCCGGCACGAAGTCACCTCACTCCGCGAGCTGCTGTACGCGGAGTAGCCCAAAGCCTGGTGTGGATAAGAGGGCCATTGCCTGTGGATAAGGATTGGTGTTTGTGGACAAATACCCGTTCCAGGGTCGGTTTTGCACCAATAACGACCCTTGTCGTACGGTTTCCGCACATGCTCGGGGACGCCCTTGTCGCGGTTATCCCGCGCCAATCACCAGCCCGCGTGGATGAGGATCGTGGTCGTCCGGCGCGTATCGTGAGGCTGCGGCGCAATCGTCCACGCCGTCCACAGCACTACTGGTACGACTTCTTTCAATCATCTCTATCTCTACATCGCGTCCCGGTTGGGGAGGGCAATGCGTGAAGGTCTCGCTCCTTCAAGAGAACCTCGCCCGAGGTCTTCAAACCGTCGCGCGTGGAGTGGCAACGCGCAGCACCCTTCCGATCCTCGCCAACGTGTTGCTGCGCACCGACGATGGGCGTCTGAAACTGACCACTACCAACCTCGAGATCGGAGTGAACGCTTGGATCGGGGCGAAGATCGAGGATGAAGGCGGGATCACAGTCCCGGCCAAGCTGTTCGCCGACTTCGTGAACTCGCTGCCCCCCGGTCAGGTCGATCTCAGTCTCAACGTGCGGACCAAGACGCTCCATGTGCAGAGCGCGGCCTACGAGGCGAACATCAAGGGGATCGATGCGGAGGAATTCCCGCCGATTCCGACCATTCCGGACAAGCCGACCACGCGCGTCGCGCAATCGGTCCTGCGTCAGATGATCAACGAGGTCGCCTTCGTCGCCGCCACCGACGACTCACGACCGGTGTTGACTGGTGTGCTGACGCGATTCGAGGGCGACGAGCTCACCCTCGTCGCCGCGGACCCCTACCGGCTCGGGGTCCGGCGCGGCCTGCTGCTGAGCAAGGTGGATCCGTCGATCGAAGTGA
>VBHP01000104.1 GCA_005881435.1 Chloroflexota bacterium
TACAGATCGCCTTCAACGCACGCTTCCTGTCGGAGGCCCTCGCGTCATTGACGGCCACCGAGGTGGCGCTGGAGCTTGGCGGCGCACTCGCGCCGGGTGTGCTGAAGGTCGTCGGCGAGCAGAGCTACCTCCATGTGGTGATGCCGCTCCGCATCCCGACCTAGGGCTGCGCCTGTCCGTCTGTCGACAACCCGGGGTCACTGTGACCGCTCGCTC
>VBHP01000030.1 GCA_005881435.1 Chloroflexota bacterium
GCGCGGCGGCGAAGCCGGCTGCTGCAACGTCGGCGCCGGTGCGGCGGGCTCGGGCGCGCTTGGCGCGGGCGCGTCGTATACCGGCGGCGGCTCGAACGCTGCTGGGGCCGGCGCGGGTTTTTCAAAGGTCGGTGCCGGCGCTTCAGGAGGCATGTACACACCGCGCGTCGGCTCCGGTGCTGGTGCCGTCCACGCCGGTCGTTGCGGCTCCGCCGCGGGCGCGGTCCAGGCGGCGCGGGCCGGAGGTGGCGCGGGCTCGGGTTCTGCCGCGGGCTCGAGCGCATCGATCAGCCCGGCTTGCACCAAGTCGTGCAGCTGTCGAAGCGTCGTCACGCGACCCTGCGACAGAGTCGAAGCCAGCG
>VBHP01000031.1:0-102495 GCA_005881435.1 Chloroflexota bacterium
GCGCCGAGGGCGGCATCGCCGACGTCGTCGCCGTACCGCGCCGCGGTCAGGTTGCCTTCGGTGATCTCGAGCGTGCCCGCGTCGCCGTCCACCGCCACCTCGAGCACGCCCGTCTTACGTGCTGACTCGAGCAAACGGAGGACGCCCTCCAGCGGAAAATCAACCAGCGAGCCCGCTAGCGCCATCTGTAGTCCTTTATCGCAGAGCGCGCTCGGATGTCGCGTCGAAGACGTGCGCGCGTCGCGAATCGAATCGGAACGGCACGGTCTCCCCCGGATGGGTCTGGATTTCCGTACCCACCCGCGCAACGAAGGCCTTCCCATCGGTGGAGCAGTGAAGCTGCAGCTCGCTCCCGAGGTACTCAACGACCTCCACCTTCGCGTTGACGACCTGCCCGTCGCCTTGACCGACCTCGATGTCCTCGGGTCGCATC
This sequence comes from Chloroflexota bacterium, assembly GCA_005881435.1. Lineage (GTDB taxonomy): Bacteria > Chloroflexota > Limnocylindria > P2-11E > CF-107 > CF-107. The sequence goes on from VBHP01000031.1 coordinate 434, forward strand.
CCGTACACGACTTGCTTGCCGATGTAGTCGCGAGCGACGCCCTTGGCCTCGGGCGGCAGCTGCGCCTTGAACGGACCGGTATCGACGATCGGATTGTCCGGCGTTCCGGCCATGGTGCCGGTAAAGAAGTTCATGGCCGGCGACCCGATGAAGCCGGCGACGAAAAGGTTCGCCGGACGATCGTGAAGCACTTGTGGTGTGTCGAGCTGCTGCAGCAGACCGTCGCGCATGACGGCGATGCGGTCGCCCATGGTCATGGCCTCGACCTGGTCGTGAGTGACGTAGATCGTGGTCGTCTTCACCCGCTGGTGCAGCTTCAACAGGTCGGCGCGGGTCTGCACCCGCAGCTTGGCGTCGAGGTTCGACAGCGGCTCGTCCATCAGGAAGACCTTGGGCTCGCGGACGATGGCGCGGCCGAGCGCGACGCGCTGGCGCTGGCCGCCGGAGAGCTCCTTCGGCTTGCGCTGCAACAGCTTCTCCAGACCGAGCATCTGCGCGACCGCTTCGACGCGCCGCTTGATCTCATCCTTCGCCACGCCGCGCAGACGCAGACCGAACGAGAGGTTGTCGTACACCGACATGTGCGGATACAGGGCGTAGTTCTGGAACACCATGGCGATGTCGCGATCCTTCGGCGGCACGTCGTTGACCAATCGATCGCCGATGAAGATGTCGCCGCTGGTCTGCTCCTCGAGACCGGCGACCATGCGCAGCGCCGTGGTCTTGCCGCAGCCTGACGGACCGACCAGGACTAGGAACTCCTCGTCACGGACCTTGATATTCAAGTCGTTCACAGCGAACACTTCGCCGAACTTCTTGATGATGTGGTCCATGTTCACGGTTGCCATGTGAAGTACAGAGGCTAACTCCACCGACGGCATTTCGTCCACGCGGCACGTCATGAGAGTCATGCATCCGCCGCCCTTGCCGTGGTCGGTGGGCCCGGCCGGGCGAAGCCAAAGCGCGGGTCAGGCCGCCAAAACGCTTGACAGGCGCGCTACCTGGGTATGATTTCTCTCTCCTGAACCGTTTCAGGAGGCCAAGGGGGAGAAGCGGAGTGGGTCGGGTCACGATCGGGGACGTGGCGCGCCGAGCCCGGGTGTCGCCGGCAGCGGTTTCGGCCGCGTTCAACGATCCCGCGCAACTGTCCAAGACAACGGTCTCGCGGATCCTGGCCACGGCGCTGCGGCTGGGATATGCCCCTAACCCGCACGCCCGGGCGCTGCTCTCACGTCGCGTCGGCGTACTCGGCGTCCTGTTTCCGCAGGCCGTGTCGACCGTGTTCGCCAATCCATTCTTTTCGGCGTTCCTCGAGGGCGTCGGCGAGATAACCGACGAGCGCGCCGTCGGGCTCCTCACCGTGTCCCCGGCGCACGGCTCGCTGGCGCGCGCGATCGCAGCTGCACCGGTCGACGGATTCGTCATCGTCGGGCTCGACGAAGCGCACGACGAGGTGGCCCCGCTCCGTAGGCGCGGCGTGCCGTTCGTCATCGTCGATGGCGATTCCGAGGTCGCATCCTCGGTGAACGTCGACGACGAAGCCGGCGCGTACCAGGCCGCGCGCTTCCTGCTCGGCCAGGGTCATGGCGACGTCCTCGTTCTCGGCTTCCACATGCCGCCCGCGGACCTGCATCAGCCGCGCGGGGTCGCCGGCCGGCGCCTGGCGGGTTACCGCCGCGCGTTCGCCGAAGCGAATGTGCCGCTGGCGGAGGATTCGGTCGTTCGCACACCGGTGAGCCTCAACGGCGGGGACGAAGCGCTCGAGAAGGTCTTGAGCCGGGGCCGGCGGCCGAGCGCGCTCCTGGCCGTGAGCGACATCATGGCCCTCGGCGCGATGCGCGCGGCGCGGCGCAACGGGCTTCGCGTTCCGGAGGACCTCGCGGTCATCGGGTTCGACGACATCCCGCTCGCGACCGCGAGCCACCCGACCCTCAGCACCGTCCATCAACCGATCCGTGAGAAGGGTCGCGTCGCGACGCGGCTCCTTCTCCGTGAGCTCGACGACTCCGGGCCGCGGGAGCAGATCGTGCTCCCGACGGAGCTCGTCCTCCGCGAGACCACCTCCACCGGCAAGGCGCCACTTCGGCGCGAGAAGGGAGGGTCGTATCGGGGGAGACGAACCCTGACTCGTGCCGCGGCGGGCTAGCCGCGCGCGCCACACGAAGACCACATCGCAGATCTAGGGAAAGAGGGAGCGCAGATGAAACTCAAGGCGATCGTTCTCGCCAGCATCGTCGCGTTGCTCGCCGCCGCTTGCGGCGGACCGGCCGCGGCGCCAAGCGCGTCCGCGAGCACCGGCGCATCCGCATCGGCGGCCCCGAGCGCGGCTCCGGTCGAGCTCCTCGTCTGGACGCATCTGACCGGTCCGGAGCGGGACGCCATCGACACCGTCGCCCAGGCGTGGGCCAAGTCGACGGGCAACAAGGTCACCGTCGTGCTCGACAGCGGGGACTTCTCCGCCGCGGTCACGGCGATCGCGGGCGGCAAGGGCCCGGACATCATGTACGGCCTACCGCACGACAACCTCGGCAACTTCCAGAAAGCCGGTCAGCTGGCGGCAGTGCCGTCCGGCGTGATCGACAGCTCGGCGTACGTGCCGCAGTCCATCGCGGCCGTCTCCTACGACGGCAAGATGTACGCGGTGCCCGTCTCGATGGAGGCGATCGGTCTCTTCTACCGCACCGACAAGGTGAAGACGGTCCCGACCACCTTCGAGGACCTGCGAACGCAAGCTAAGGGTGGCCTCGGGTTCAAGTACGACATCAAGAACTTCTACTTCACCTACGGCTTCATCGGGGCGAACGGCGGCTATGTCTTCAAGGACAAGGGCAGCGGCGCGCTCGACCCGACCGACGTCGGCCTCGGCAACGACGGCGCGAAGAACGCATACAAGCTGCTGCAGGACCTCGTCGTCAGCGACAAGCTGATGGCCAAGGATGAGAGCGGCGACACGGCGAAGGCGGCGTTCCAGCAAGGCAAGTCCGCCTTCTACATCAGCGGTCCGTGGGACGTCGACGGCTTGAAGAAGGCCAACGTCCAGTTCGCCGTCGCCAAGATCCCAAGCGTCAACGGCAAACCGTTCCAGCCGTTCATCGGCGTGCAGGCGGCCTTCGTCAACGGCAAGACCACCGACGCCAAGCAAAAGGCGGCATGGGATCTGGTGAAGAAGCTCCAGACCGACCTGCCGCTCACGCTGTACAAGACCGGGAACCGCATCCCGGCGCAGACCGCGGTGCTGAACAGCGCCGAGGTCAAGTCCGACGCGAACGTCGCGGCCTTCGCGGCGTCGGCGCAGGACGGAGTGCCCATGCCTAACATCGCCGCCATGGCGGCGGTGTGGGGACCGGCCGGTACAGTCCTCGATCTACTGGCGCAGAACAAGATCAATCCAACTGATGCCGCGACCAAGGTGGTCAAGGACATCAAGGACGGGATCGCACAGCAGAAGTAATGGATCAGCCACGGGACGTCATGCGCGCTGAGGCGCAATCAGTGACCGGGGGCGGGGGCGCAAGCTCCCGCTCCCCCGTGGCCGCCGGGGCGGCACCGAGCGCAGCGGGCTTCCGACTCACTGAGCTCGCCGACAGCGGCGCCGCCGGCGCGCGAGGACTCGCTCGCGTCACACCGTTCCTCTATCTCACGCCGGCACTTTTCACCATGACGCTGCTCACATTCATCCCGATCGCGCTCACGATCACGGTCGCGTTCACTGACTGGAGCCTCGCCAACTTCCAGAATCCGCAGTTCATCGGAACGCAGAACTTCGTCGATCTCTTCACCGGGCCGTACGCGGCGGTCTTTATCCCGACGTTCATCTGGAACGTCGCGTTCGCCGCCGCCGCGGCGCTGACGCAGTACGCCGCCGGACTGCTGATCGCGTTGCTGCTGAACAACAAGCACATGCGCGAGACCAACCTCTATCGCGGCCTGCTGATCCTGCCGATGGCGATCCCGGTGACGCTGGCGATCGTCGCCTGGCAGGGCTTGCTGCAGGAATCGAGCGGCCAGATCAACAACCTCCTCGAGGCCGTCGCGAACGCGATCGGCTGGCAGGGCTTCGAGCGCATCCCGTTCTTGCTCGACGACAACCTGGCCAAGATCTCGATCGTCCTCGTCGGGGTGTGGTTCGGCTTCCCGTGGTTCATGAACATGTGCCTGGCCGCGTTGTCGTCGATCCCGTCCGAGCTCTACGAGGCCGCGCACGTCGACGGCGCGACGCTGTGGCAGCGTTTCCGGCACGTGACCGCGCCGCTGCTGCTCGGCTTCACGTTGCCGCTGATGGTCGCGTCGTTCGCGTTCAACTTCACCAACTTCGGCGCGGTCTTCCTGTTGACCGCGGGCGGACCGGCCCGCGTCGACACGCAATGGGCTGGCAACACCGACATCCTCATCAGCGTCGCGTACAAGCTGCTCGGTCAGCCGCTGTACCGCTACGGTCTGGCCAGCTCGATGGCGCTCGTCCTCTTCCTCATCGTCGGGACCATGGCGCTGGTGCAGATCCGCGCGCTCCGCCTGGTGGACGACAACAAATGAGCGTCGTCGCGGCGCGCCGGCCGGCGATGCGGACGGACGAGCGCATTCAGCTCTGGGTCAGCCGGATCATGGTCTGGATCCTGATCCTCATCGTCTTCTTCCCGGTGTGGGGTGTCCTCGCCGTGGCGCTCAGCCCGAGCGGCATCGGCGGTGAACTGATCCCGCAGAACCCGACGATCGACAACTTCCTTGACGTGGTCACCTGTCCCGGTGCGGACCGCTGCGTTCCGCCGGCGACCGCGTTGCCGGGCGGCGGCTTCAAGCAGTGGCTCGGAACGACGATGCTCATCGGCGCGATCGTCGCGTCGATCCAGGTGTTCATGACCGCGCTCGCGGCGTACGCCTTCAGCCGATTGCGTTTCTGGGGACGGCGCTGGGGCATCGCGGTCCTGTTCCTGATCCAGTCGTTCCCCGCGTTCATGGCCACGCCGGCGATCTTCATGTCGTTGGTGTACCTCGGCCTCAACGACACCATCGTCGGCCTCTTGCTGATCCACCTCACCGCGTCGGCGTTCTGGATCTGGATGCTCAAGGGCTTCCTTGACGGGCTCCCACGAGAGCTTGACGAAGCGGCATCGGTGGACGGCGCGAATTCGTGGCAGGCCTTCCGCCACGTCATCCTGCCGCTGGCGCTGCCGATGCTCGCGGTGCTGTTCTTGTTCAACTTCATGTCGCCGTTCAACGAGTACTTCATGACCTCGCTGGTGAACAAGGACCCGCAGCTGTACACGGTGCCGGTCGGCATGTACATCTTCGTGCGTGGCAACTTCAGCTCGCGCTATGGCTTCTTCGCGGCCGCGACGCTGCTTACGGCGATCCCGCTGGTGCTCATCTGGGCATTCGGCCAGCGATTCGTGCAAGCGGGTCTGACCCGCGGCGCCGTCAAAGGCTAGCGCGCTGCGGTCCGCGGCGATCCATCACCGCGCGCGAGCGCCGTACGTGCAGCCGCTCGCCGGCGAGCACTTCTACGTGCGGCTGGTGGCTGAGAAGGGCGACCTCGCCTCGGTCCACTGCCACTACGCGGACAAGTACGAGTCCGGCGTTGAGACCGAGGTGGCGCTGCGCCGTGAAGCCAGTGACGAGGTTCGCGACTATTGGACCGCGGTCCTGCCGGTTCCGACGAAACGTCTGCGCTATTTCTTTCGGCTCACCGGTCAGGACGCCGCCGTGTGCTACCTGTCCGAGCACGGCCTCTCCAGCACGCCCCCTGAGCGCCGCCACTACGCGGGCTACTTCTTCTATCCCTACGACACGCCGATCGACCGCATCAGGCTCCCGGAGTGGGTGCTCGGCGCGACCTTCTATCTGATCTTTCCGGATCGCTTCGCCAACGGTGATCGCGCCAGCGATCCTGAGAACAGCAGGCCCTGGGGCGAGAAGCCGACACCCCGTTCGTTCTTCGGGGGCGATCTCGCCGGCATCCGTCAGCGGCTGTCCTGGCCGCGCGACCTCGGTGTGGGCTGTCTCTACCTCACGCCCGTGTTCACGGCGCCGTCTAATCACAAGTACGACCCCGCGGACTACGAGAACGTCGATCCGCACTTCGGGACAAACCAAGGATTAAAAGTGCTGACGCGCGAGGCGCACGATGCCGGCATGCGCGTCCTGCTCGACGGCGTGTTCAACCATTCCGGTCACGAGTGGTTCGCGTTCCGCGACGTCCGCGAGCACGGCGCCGACAGCCGTTACAAGGACTGGTTCTTCAAGATCGATAGCTTTCCGGTCGACGTCGCGGCGGTGAACTACGAAACGTTCGCCAATCGCGTCCGCAACCACCCCAAGCTGAACACGGCGAACCCGGAGCTGCGCGACTACCTCTGTGGCATCGGCGAAAAATGGATTCGCGAAGCCGATGTCGACGGCTGGCGGCTCGACGTCGCGAACGAGGTCGATCATCGCTTTTGGCGGTCGTTCCGGGACCGCGTCAAGGCGGCGAAGGCCGATGCCTTCATCGTCGGAGAGGTCTGGCATGACGCGATTCGCTGGCTCGATGGCGCGCAGTTCGACTCCGTCATGCATTACCCGTGGCGCGACGCGGTGCTCAAGTACCTGAATCGGGAGGCGTCGCCATCGGCATTCGCCGCCTGGACCACGCGGATCCGCCATCTGTACGAGCCGGCAGTCGAACCGGGCCTGTGGCACCTCCTCGGAAGCCACGACACCGCGCGCATCCGTACCGAGCTCGGCGGCGATCGCGCGCGGGCGCGACAGGCAGCGGTCTTGTTGCTGACGGCCTCAGGCGCGCCGCTCGTCTATTACGGCGACGAGATCGGGATGGAAGGCGACGACGACCCGGACTGCCGTCGCTGCATGGAATGGGACGAGGCCAAGCACGATCGTGAGCTCTTGGCCACGCACCGGGCGCTGATCGCCCTGCGACGCCGGAAGCCATGGCTCTCGTGGGGCGCATTCGAAGATCTCATCGCGGACGATGAGCGCGGGATCTACGCGTACCGCCGGCGCGCGCGCGGACCCCTCGAGGTCGCCTACGGCGCGAGCGACGACGCCGTGTACGTCGCGCTGAACACAGGCGACGATGCCGTGGATCTGCGGCTGCCGGTCGAGCGCACCGACCTCGTCGATGCGCTCTCCGGGCGTGCGGTCGAGGTCTCGCGCGGCCAGGCGCGTCTGTCGCTCGACGGCGGTGGCGCGGCGGTGCTGGCGCGGCAATGATCCGCCTCGTCTTGGCGACGCTCGTTGTGCTGACGACGGGGCTGCCGTCGGGCGCGCGAGCCGCCGCGGTCGACTGGCGCGATCAGTCCATCTACTTCGTGATGACCGATCGCTTCAAGAACGGCGACCCCGGCAACGACCTCGACAGCGTGGCCGGCCGGCCGGGCTGGTGGGAGGGCGGTGACCTGCAGGGCATCATCGACGAGCTGGGCTACATCAAGTCGCTGGGGATGACCGCGATCTGGATCACGCCGGTGACCGAGCAGACCCCGGGCGGATACCACGGCTACTGGACGCTCGACTTCTACAAGGTCGACCCGCACCTCGGGGACCTGGCGAAATTGAAGGAGCTGGTGACGAAGGCGCACGGCATGGGGCTGAAGATCGTGCTCGACGTCGTCATCAACCACACCGGCTACGGCCATCCGTGGCTCGACGACCCCGCTCACGCCGGCTGGTTCCACGACGATTGCGCGATCAACTTCGCTAGCCAGCGCAGCATCGAAGATTGCCGGCTGGCCGGACTTCCGGACCTCAATACCGAGACCCCCGCAGTGCAGCAATACCTCACCGACTGGGCGTTGTGGCTGATCGGCGAGACGAACGTCGACGGCTTCCGCCTGGACACCGCCCGACATGTCCCCAAGGCGTTCCTGTCGCAGTGGATCGCCGCGATCAAGCGCCCGCACCCGGACTTCTGGATCGTCGGCGAGGTCTTCAGCTCCGACTACGCCTATCAGGCCTCGTACCTGGACGCCGGGCTCGACGCCGTGACCGATTTCCAGACCTACGACAGCATTCGCATGGGCCTGGGCACGAAGAGCGACCTGTCGCGGCTGACCTGGCCTCCCGCGCTCGCGAGCAACCTCATGCCCGGCCACGACGACGCGACCCGCGCGACGTTCATCGACAACCACGACGTCGCGCGCTTCATCGGTAGCGCCGAGGCCGACGACGAGACCAAGGCGCGGCTCGAGCAGGCCATCGCCTACCTCTACACCATGCCCGGCGTGCCGATCCTGTACTACGGGACGGAGGTCGCCCTGCGCGGCGGCAGCGATCCGGATAACCGGCGATTGATGCCGTGGGACGACAGCAATACGGACGTTCGTTCTTTCACAACCACCATGACGAGGCTGCGCCGTGAGGATGCCGTGTTCCAGCGGGGGACCTACGCGGAAGTTCTCTCCAACGCCGACGAGCTCGTGTACTCACGAGTGCTCGGCGACACGCTCGCCATCGTCGCCTTCAACGGATCCGACACCGACACCAAGGACGTTCCTGCCGAGCAAGTCAGTATCCCGTCCGACAAAGTCGTCCAGCTCGCACTCCTGACCCCCGGCGCCGAGCTTCGGAGGGGAACGGCCGGGGGTCTCACGTTTCACTTGCCGCCGCGAGGCATCGTCGTCGTGACTACCGCCTCGTCGCTGGCTTTCCCCACCACCGGAGTTGCACCGCTTCTGGAAGGCGCCGCCTTCGTATTCGCGGGCATCCTTCTCGGCGCCCTGATCCCGATCAGCGGAGTGCTCCGTATGCGATTCACTCGTCGGTCCTGAGCACGACCACCGGCACTCCCTGGACGCGGATCAGCAGCGGGTCTGTCGCCTGGAGCTCGGTGCCGTCACGGTCCGGTCGCGCCAGGACCCGCAGCTTCGCCGCACGGGCCCAGCCGGGCGAGCGAAACAGGACCACCGCGCCGTCGCCGCCCCCGTAGAGCAAGGTCGAATCGAGCCGGGCGCGCTGGCGGCCGCCGCCGTCTGCTCGCGCGTACAGCGCGACGCGAAGGAACGCGCCGCGAGCGACGAGCCAGTCGAGGTCCAGACGGGCGAGCGCGACGTAGGTCTCGCCGGGCTCGATCGGGATCGCCCGGGACGTCGCGCCCCGCGCGCGTCCGGCGGGAATGACGAGCTCCAGGCGGCGCTCGGCGGTCTCGAGCCGCACGCGTGGAGAGGTCACCCGCCACGGCGTTCCGTCGTCGGCCAGCGCCCGTGGCGAGGGCGACGCCAGAAGCGCGATGACCGCGAACGCCGCCGCGAGCCTCGTCCGCATGTCGCCATCCTGCCCGCGACGACGGGGCGCTGTCAGTCCGTCGAATGGCGATCATCCGATCCTCCGAAAGACGTCATCCCATCGTCCACGGGACGTCATCCGTACGGGGGGTCGTTCCGAAACGTTGCTCCACTCAGGATGACGAACGTGCCGACGGTCGTCCGCGCGAAAGTCGTCCGCGAACACATCGCGCTGATGCGACGCGGGGTGGTGCTGTTCGCCGACGAGACCGGCGCGATCGAGGACGCCTCAGCCCTCGGAGCCGGCCTCTTCGCCTGGGACACCCGTCACCTCTCGCGCTACCGCGTCTGGCCAGAAGGCGGCACGCTCCGACTGCTCGGCGCCGACGTCGAGCCGGACGGCGTCCGGCTGGAGTACGAGCTCCATCGGGGGCGGATCGCTTCCGCACTACGGATTCAGCGGCATCTCTCGGTCAATGGCGAGCTCCGCGACCAGTGGACGGTCTCCAACCCGGGCGCGAAGCGCATCGGTATCGTCTTCCGGATCGAGGCGGCGGCCGACTTCCGCGATCTCTTCGAAGTGCGTCGCGCCCAGCGGACCACTACGGGACGACCGGCGCGGGTGCACGCGCGCGGTCGATCGGTGCGATTCGGCTATACCGCGAGCGATGGCGTGCGGCACCAGACGACGGTGACGGCGCCGATCCGCGGCTGGCGCGCGGCAGGCCGCGTCGCCCGCGGCCGCTGGTCGCAACAGCTCACCTCCGGTGATCGTGCGGTTCTCTCGATCGTCGCACGGCCGGCCTCCACGGCGCATGCCCCGATGCGGAGCGCCTACGACTGGTCCGGTTGGCAAGCTGACAGCACGACGTTCACGTCAGACGACCCGGACCTCGAGGCCTGGCTGCAGCGCAGCGGCCTCGATCTGTTCCTGCTGACCGAGCGGCTGCGCACCGGTCCGTTCCCGATGGCCGGCATCCCATGGTTCGCCACTCCGTTCGGACGTGACTCGATCCTGACCGCGATGTTCGCCTTGCCCTACCGGCGGGATCTGGCGTTAGGCGTGCTCCGCGTGCTCGCGCGGTTGCAGGGTCGGGCCGACGTAGCGGGGCGCGACGAGGAGCCAGGCCGGATCCCGCACGAGGTCCGGCAGGGCGAGCTGGTACGGACCGGTGGCGCCTTCGGGTCGCCCTACTACGGCAGCGTCGACGCCACGCCGCTCTTCGTCTGGCTCGCGGCCGAGGCGGCTCGCTGGATCCCCGAAGCACACGTCATCGCCGAGCTCGAGCCGGCGCTGCGCCGCGCCCTCCGCTGGATGGATCAGCGCGGCGACATCGACGGCGACGGCTTCATCGAATATCAGCGTCGCGCGCCGCGCGGCATCCGGAACCAGGTGTGGAAGGATTCGCACGACAGCCTCCTCGACGACGATGCTCGTCGGCCCGAGGGCCCGATCGCCGCAGTCGAAGTGCAGGCGTACGCCTACGCCGCCTGGCGGGCGCTGGCGGAGGTCACGGAGCGCGAGGACCCACGTTGGTCGAAGGAGCTGAACGAGCGCGCCGCGACGATGCGCGCCGCCTTCGAGCGCGCGTTCTGGATCGACGAGCGGCGCTTCTACGCACAGGCGCTGGACGGCGGCAAGCGCGCGATCCCGGACATCACGTCCAACGTCGGTCACGTGCTGTGGGCGGGCATCGCCGCGCACGGACGAGGACGGGTCGCGGCGCAGCGGCTTCGCGCCTCGGATCTCGCCAGCGGGTGGGGCATCCGCACGCGAAGCGCGAGGTCACGGCACTTCGATCCCGGCAGCTACCACAACGGCAGCGTGTGGCCACACGACACCGCGATCGCTGCGGCCGGCATGCGTCGGTATGGGGCGAAGGACGAATCGCAACGAACGATCGCGGAGTTGCGCGACGCGGCGCGCGCGTTCGCCGGGCATCGCCTGCCCGAGCTGTTCGGCGGCGAGCGGCGCAACGGGTCGACTCCGGTTCCGTATCCCGTCGCGTGCAGTCCGCAGGCGTGGACGGCGGCGGCGGCTTTCTTGTGCGCGCGCACGATCCTCGGGTTGGAGCTCTCGAGCGACGGGCGGCGCGTGACGCTCGATCCGATCCTGCCCGACGGCGTGGATCGCTTCGAGGCACATCGGCTTCGGGCCGGGCGCGGTGTGCTGGACATACGCGTGACAAAACGCGGCCGGCGCGCAGTGGTCTCGGCGATTCTGGCGAGCGGAGTCGATGTAACGGTTCGTTGACGCGGGTCGGCGAGCGAGTACGATCGCTCCGCGTTCTGGGGGGCTTCAAGCTGCGACGCGGGCGGATATCCGGCGAACGTTGGGCGGGCTGACCCGGACGATTCCGAGCCGTCACGCAAGGCGACCCCCTCGGGGCAGCGACCTCGCGAGTTCGTTCGCGACACGCGCGAGCGATCCGCGCAATGGAGGGGGTAGTGCTGATGCGGAACAAGACCCTATTGGCGCTCGTCGCGCTCGCGGCGATCGTCGCGACCGCCTGCGGCGGGCCGGCTGCGCAGCCCAGCGCGAGCACGAGTCCAGGCGCAAGCGCGACCACGGCCCAGCTGTCCGGCAACGTTCGCGTTTCCGGCTGGTCCAGCAGCCCGGCGGAGGACAAGCTCGTCACCGACGCGATCGACGCGTTCATGAAAGCTAACCCCAACGTCAAGGTCACATGGGAGCCGATCGCGAAGGACTACGACACTGTCCTCAAGACGAATATCGCCGCCGGCACCGAGGCCGACGTCTTCTACGTCGACATCAACTGGGTCGGCAGCCTGATGACGACAGGCAAGCTCATGGCGCTCGACGACCTGATGTCGAAGGCGAAGGTGGCCAAGAGTGACTTCGTTCCGACGCTCATCGACGCCTTCTCCAACGGCGGCAAGGTCTACGGCCTGCCGAAGGACTTCAACACTCTCGGCCTCGTCTACAACAAGGACGTCTTCACCAAACAGGGCGTGAAGGAGCCGACGAACGATTGGACCTGGGCGGACCTGAAACAGGCCGCCAAGGATCTCACCAAGAACGGCGTCGTCGGCGTGAGCCTTCCGGCCGACGCGGCCCGCTTCGTGCCGTTCCTGTGGATGGCCGGGGGTGACATCACCGCCATCAACAACGCCGCGGGGACGATGGCGACCGACTACTACACCGGCTTCGAAGCCAAGGACAAGACCAGCAAGCTCCCATCGGAGCTCGGCATGGGCTGGCCCGGCGAGGCACTGGCGAAGGGCAAGGCTGCGATTGCGTTCGAGGGCGGCTGGCTTCCAGCCTTCCTCAAGAGTGACTACAAGGACGTGAAGTACGGCGTCGTGCAGCTGCCCAAGGGCCCGTCGAGCAAGTCGAACCTGATCTTCACCGTCGCCTATGCGATGTCGGCGAAGACGAAGAACGCCGATGCCGCATTCGCGGTCCTCAACTACCTGACCGGCGCCGAGAACCAGCGCAAGGTCCTCCAATCCGGATTCGCGCTCCCCACTCGCCAGGCACTGGCGAGCGAGATCACGGATCCCGGCTCGAAGGAGATCTTCAACGGCGCCGCCTATGGCAAGCCGTTCAACTACGGCGGCGCGAACAACGGCAAGATCAACGACGCGATCAACAAACAGCTCGAAGCGATCATCACCGGCAAGTCGACCGTGAAAGACGGACTCGACAAGATGGCGAACGATCTGAAGCCGCTGGTGACTCCGTAGCTTGTCCGCGAACGTGATGCAGGGAGGGAGCGCCGCCATCCGGCGGCCTTCCTCCCGCTTCCGTCACTGGCGCGATTGGGTCACCGCCTACCTGTTCCTGGCGCCGTACCTGTTCTTTTTGCTCATCTTCATCGTCGGCGCGCTCTTCCTCGCGCTCTATTACTCCTTCACCAAGTACGACCTGCTCTCCGATCCCGTCTTCATCGGGCTGCAGAACTACCGCAAGGCGATCGACGACGACGTCTTCCTGCACGCGCTGCGAAACGTAGCGACGTACACCGTCGTGGTCGTGCCGATCCAGACCGCGCTGGCGCTGGTGATGGCCGCGATCCTCGATCAGAAGCTGCCGTTCCGGCGCTTCTTCCGCGTGGCCTGGTATCTGCCGTGCGTGGCATCGTCCGTCGTCGTAACCCTGATCTTCATGTGGCTGTTCCTGCCCGACGGCTTCATCAACTACGCGCTCAACCTCATCGGCATACCGATCCGCATCAACTGGCTCGGCGAAGAGGCCACCGCGCTCCCGGCAATCATGATCATGAACATCTGGGCCACCGCGGCGACGCAGATGCTGATCTTCCTCGCGGCGCTGCAGGACGTGCCGCAGCCGATCTACGAGGCCGCGAGCATCGACGGCGCCGGCCCGGTGCGCACGTTCTTCCAGATCACCGTCCCGCTGCTGCGTCCGGCGATCTTCCTCGTGGTCGTGCTCGGATCCATCGGTTGCTTCCAGCTCTACGACCAGGTGAAGATCGCGACCAACGGCGGGCCGAATGACGCCACGCTCACCGTGACCTACCTGTTATGGCGCGAGGGCTTCCGCGATCTGAACATGGGGTATGCCAGCGCACTCGGCGTGATCCTGTTCGTGATCATCTTCGTCATCACGCTGGTGCAGCGCCGCTACCTCGACGTGAGGCCGGATTACTAATGGCCACTCCCGAGACCGCACGCGTTCGCCAGCGCGCGCAGCCGCTGCCGCTGATCCGCGAGGTGAGAGTCCAGCCGCCGCGCATCAGCCGCGTGGTGTTCATGGCGATCGCGTTCTTCATCACCTTCCTGGCGCTGATGCCCTTCGTCCTCACCGTCTCCGGCTCGCTCAAGACGCCGAGCGAGATCCTGGACTGGCCGCCGACGCTGATCCCGAGCGTGTTCCGCTGGGAGAACTACGTCGAGGTCTGGAACAACTCGCATTACTTCCCGCAGTGGATCGCGAATAGCATTTTCGTCTCCGCGTTCCACCTGGTCGCCTACCTTGCGATCTGCTCGCTCGCGGGCTACGCCTTCGCGCGCATGAACTTCCCCGGCGCGACCGTGATCTTCCTGGTCATCCTCGGCAGCCTGATGGTCCCGGGACAGGTGCTGTGGGTACCGAAGTTCATCATCCTCAAGACCGTCGCCGACCTCGGCGGTCCGACCCTCATCGACAACCTGTTCGGCATCATCCTGCCCGACCTGGCCGAGGTCTTCGGCGTCTTCTTCATGACCCAGTTCTTCAAGTCACTGCCAAAGGAGCTGGAGGAGGCGGCTTCGCTGGACGGCGCGAGCAAGTTCCGCACCTTCTGGCAGGTCATCCTTCCCAATGCGGTGCCGGGCCTCGCGGCTCTGGCCATCCTGCGCTTCCAGGGTGAGTGGAACGCCTTCCAGTGGCCGCTCATCGTCGCGCGCCAGCCGCAGAACATGACGCTGCCGCTGGGCCTGGCGTCTTTCCAGGGACTGTTCGGCGTGCACTGGCACTGGGTGCTCGCCGGCGCGATGTTCAACGCCGTGCCGGTGATCATCCTGGTGATCTTCTTCCAGCGGTACTTCATCCGTAGCGTCACGAGCAGCGGCGTCAAGGGTTAACGGTCCTCGGCTCGATGCCGACGCTGCTCGATCTGGCGCGTCAGATGATCAGCGGCGAGGTACCGCCGCCACCGGTCGCGCGGCTGGTCGGCTTCAAGCTCGAATCCATCGAGCCCGGGATCGCCGTCGTGAGTCTCGAAGCCGACGAGCGACGCCACGCGAATCCGATGGGCACGTTGCACGGCGGCATCCTCTGCGACATCACCGACGCGGCCATGGGACTCGCGTTCGCTTCGACGCTCCAGGACGACGAAAGCTTCACCACTCTGGAGCTGAAGATCAGCTTCCTGCGCGCCGTGCGGAACGGCAGGCTCGTCGCCAGCGGCAGGGTGCTGCATCGCGGTAGGAACATCGGCTTCGTCGAGAGCGACGTGGTCGATGAGACCGGCGCGCTGATAGCGCGAGCGACGAGCACCTGCCTCCGGCTTGCGGCTAAGTCCTGATCTCCTCGCGCTCCAGCAGCCAGGTTCCGATCTCGTAGGGCTGGAGCCGCGCCTCGAGCCTGCCGTCCGGCAGCTGCTCCAACGGCGCGGCGGTGCGGATCACGTCCAGCCCGTTCGCGCCCAGATCGTCCTGGCCCTCGCGCAGATCCGTCGTGCGCAGGATGCGCATCGGGGTCATGAAGCGCGCGCGCGCCGAAGCCTCGGCCGGTGACGGGTTAGCCAGGCGCAGCACCACAGTGTTCGGAGCGTGGCCCGGACGGAGCGCCGAGAGCTCGACAGCGCCGTCGGTCTCGAGCGCGAGGCGCGTGCCGGGCCTGCCGCGCCCCAGGAGCGGCGGCTCGTGAAACTCGCGCGCGCTGCGGGCCGCCGAGGCGAGCGCGGACTCGGACGCGAGCGGGATCACCGCGTAGCGCATGCTCCAGCGCCCCTGCAATTGCGCCCCTGGCGTCTCCAGCTGCGGTCCGGCATGGCCGCGACGCTCCGGGAGATCGCCGCGCGAGAGAAAGCCGACGCACCGCAGCAGGGTTAGCGCGATCTCCCTACCGTCGCCGAGCACCGCGTACTCCGGCAGGCCATCCGCGGTCACGACGACGCCTCCGACGGCGTCCGAGATCGCGACGAAGTCCTGCACGTGCGCGGTGTCCGGCGGCTGCTCGGCCCACCCTGCCTTCGGCGCGATCCGGTTGGGGCGGCGCACCCACGCGAATTGCTCGCCGGCGACATGGCTACGCGCGGCACGTCCGGTGGCGAAGATCGCGCGCAGGCGATGGTCGCGCGCACGGTTGTCGATCGTCGTCGTGATCTCGACGCGATCGGCGTCGGCGTCCAATCGGATCACCGTCTCGATCCCGAGATCCACGATGCGCTCGTCGCGGGCGCGACGATCCGGGCGCAGCGCGGCCGGTACCGGAAGCGAGAGTCGCACCGCGACCTCGCCGCGCAGCGGGTGCACGCGCGTCTCACGCTCGCCCCCACGGCCGGCGCTACGGACCGGCGGTCCGGAATAGGAATAGGTGTATTCGTCGCCGCGGTCTCCCTCGTCGAGCAGCACGTTGTGCGGTCCGGTTCGGCCGCCCGGACCCTCTACATAAAAGGAGCCGTCCGGCGCGACCTCGACCCGAAGGCGGCCGTTGTCCAGAACGCCCTCCGCCGTCGAACGCACGTCGCTCTCCGGCGCCGCCGCGTCGAGCGCCGCCGCGCCCAGGCCGTCGAAGCGCGCGAACCGTGGACCCGTGCCGTCAGCGACGACGGCGGCGCGGGGAAAAGCCGTCGACGACCACGCCACCTCGCCGGCGCCGCCCTCGCCGAGCAGCCTCTCGCGCAGCGCGTCGCCCGTCGACCGCACCGTCGCGAATCGCGCACGCATGTCGATCTCGTGTACGGCGTCGATCGAGCAGCCACAGATCGAGTCGTGGGGATGACATTGCAACAGGGTGCGCCACAGCGGCCGGAGCTCCTCGCGCGTCACGCTGCCGGAGAGCGCGGCGAACGGCTCGAGCCAGCGCAGCAGCAACCGCTCGCAGGCGGCGTTCTCCTGCTTGATCCACATCCGCGTCGAATTCACCGCGCGCAGGATGTGGCGATAGCGGCCCTCGATCATCTCCCGCGAGTGCACCGGCAGGGTCATCGGCGGGTACGCCGCGACGGCGTCCTCGAGCGTGCCGATCGTGGTCGCCAGACGCGGGCGCAACTCCTTCGCCTGGCGCAGCGCCGGCAGGAGCTCGGGTGTGATCGGCGTGTGGTCGGTGCCGACCATCAGCAGCAGCACGTCGCTGTGCGCATAGGGCGTCTCGCGCGCCAGCAAGCGCGGCAGCTCGCGACGCAGCCGCCGCTGCATCTCCGGATCGGCCTCCTCGACGTGATGACTGTCGCGGATCAGCCACAGCGCGTTGTCGTAGTGACCGACGAGGTGTAGCGCCAGCACGCGATCCCCCGACGGGGCTTGCCACTCGAACTCCGAGCCGAGCGCTTCGCCTTCATCGCCGAGACCGCGGGCGAACACGTACGAGCGGTAGCCGAAGCCGCGCAGGATCTGCGGCATCTGCGCCGGATGGCCGAAGGGATCGGCAACGTAGCCGACGCGCATGGCGCGGCCGTGTAACGCCGCGAGCCGCAGGCCTTCCTCCATGTTCCGCAGCGTCGATTCGGCGTGCACCAGGATGAGATCGGAGAGCACGTACCAGGGTCCGATGAGCAGTTTCCCCGCGCGCACCAGCGCGTCGATCCGTGCGGACATGTCCGGCCGATCGCCGAGGTAATCCTCCAGCGCCACGGTTTGGCCGTCGAACGTGAACCGATCGACGCCCCCGGGGCGCTCGAGCTCCGCGACGACGCCGTCGACGGCCGCAAGCAGGCGCGGACGGTATCCCGCGACCGTCTCGTACCACTCGCGATCCCAATGCGTGTGCGGCACCACGATCGCGCGCCAGGGCACGCGCGTCCGCGCGAAACGAACGAGCTCGACGGCCAGGCGTCCGCAGACGAAACCGATGACCGCGCCGCCGAGAACGTCGCTCGGATAGTGCACGCCGAAATAGATGCGTTCAATCGCGACGAGTCCGCCGAACCCGTACAGCGGCAGCGACCACCACGGGCGGAAGGCGGTGAACGCGGCGACGGCCGCGAACGCCCCGGCGACGTCACCGGAGGGGAATGATTTCGTGGACACCGTCGGAATGAGGTACGGCCCGATCTCCGGGAACGTCGTGAACGGGCGCGCGCGCGCGAACCCCGGCTTCAGCAGGAAATCGACCAAGACGGTGGCGATGACGAGCGCGGTGATGACGCTCGCGGCGACCCACTGGCCGCGTCTGCCGTCGCGCAGCGCGAAGATGGCGAGCGCGATCCAGATCCAATCGAACAGCGTCAGCAGCCAGGTCAGGCCGAAGATGACATCGAACGGCAGCGAGCGGAGCGCGATGATCTGGCGCAGGAGCGCTTCGTCGAGGCTCATCGGCGAACGTGACGCCAGACGAACAGAAGCACGAGGACGAGGATCGCCGCGGCGATGATGTAATCGAGCCCGCCGAGCGTCTCCCGCACAGCCCGCCAGTTGTCGCCGAGCGCCTTGCCCGCGTACACGAGCGCGATCGTCCACGGCACCGCGCCCAGCAGCGAGAAGAGCACGAAGCGCCACAAGGGCATGCGCGCGATCCCGGCCGGGAGCGAAATGAACGTCCGCACCACCGGGAGCAGCCGGGTGAAGAAGACGGTCGCGTCGCCGTATCGCGCGAACCAGCGCTCGGCCAGCTCGATGTCATGGTGCGAGATCAAGATGTAGCGGCCATAGCGTTCGAGGAGCGGTCGGCCGCCGGCCGCACCCACGGCGTACGCGATGAGCGATCCGGTGGTGTTGCCTAGCACGCCCGCGACCACGGCGAGCCAGAACTCCCACGGCCCTCCGGTTAACGGCTCGGGGAGCTGTCGCGCCACGGCCCAGCCGGCAAGCGGGAGCACGAGCTCGCTTGGAAGCGGGATGCAGGCGCTCTCGATGGTCATCGCCAGCACCAGCCCGGCGTAGCCGATGCTCGTGTACAGCGACTCGAGAAATGGGATGACCAGCGTTTCCAGTGCTTGAAGCACGCGGTCATTCTGGGGCGCAACCGCAGCGGGTGCGTCGAGGCACGCCACCTGCACGTGCGTTCGGCGATATTTCGCCGATAGGAGTGATGACATGGATCTCGGGAGCATCATCGGTTTCATCATCGTCGGCGCCATCGTCGGCGTGATCGCACGATTCCTGGTGCCTGGACCGGACCCGATGGGCTGGGTCGGCACGATCCTGTTGGGCATCGTCGGCTCGTTCGTCGGCGGTTTCTTGCTGAATCTGCTGTCCGGCAGCGCCACGATCTCGCCGGCGGGATGGATCGGCTCGATCGTCGGCGCCATCATCGTGTTGCTCATCTGGCGTCAGATGGGTGGCCGCCGCGCCGCGACGTAGCCGGGTGCGCGGCGGAGAGCCTTAAGCGATGACACAAGCCGAGACACGCCCGCGAGCGGCGCGCGACAGCACGTTGCAGCAGCGCGGGCGTGAGCTCGGCCGCCTGGCCGAGCGCCGGCTCGCACTCGCGCCACGGGATGCGGCCGCCGCCGAGCGGGCGCGCCGTCTACGCGATCACGCGCTCGGCTACATCGTGCCCCGTGCCACGGACCTCGACGCTCCGCTGCTGATCCTGTTGCTCGGTCCAACCGGCGCGGGCAAATCGTCGATCCTGAACACCATCGCCGCGGGTCCGGTAAGCGCCACGGGCGTGGTCCGGCCGACCACGCGCGACGCGATCCTGTACGCCACGGCGGCCGACGCCGAGCGGCTACTCGAGAGCGGGCAGCTCGGACGGCTTTCGCGCGGCAGCGTCGGACGCGTGCTGGCACCCGGCGACCGGACCGGCGTCGCGATCGTCGACGCGCCCGATATCGACTCCGTCGAACGTGCGAACCGCGAGCTCGCGGACGCGTTGATCGAGTCCGCCGACCTCTGCGTGTTCGTCACCACGGCGACGCGGTATGCGGATCTCGTCCCGTTCGAGGTCCTCCGCCGCGTTCGCGAGCGCGGTCTTCCGCTGGTCGTCGTGATCAACCGGCTGCCGCGCGACGAGCACGACCGCGAGGTCGTGGTGGCCGACGCGTCGAGACTCCTGGCGCAGGCGGGCGTCCCGACGGAGCGAATGACCATCGCCCTGGTCGGTGAAGGCGAGTTGGACCCGACTGTCGATGGTCTCTCGCGCGAGGCGCTTCGACCGGTACTCGAGCGCATCGACCAGCTCGCCGGCGATCGGGACGAGCGGGCCGCGCTGGCGGCATCGACGCTCGAGGCCGCGATCCGCGGTCTGGCGCCATTGGCCCACTCCGTGGCCGACGACCTGGAACATGACGCGCTGGACACGGAGACGCTCCGGCGGATCGCTGCCACGACGTACGTCGAGGAGCTGGACGACCTCCTGCGTGCATTACGCGAAGGCGGCGTGCTTCGCGAGGAGATTCTCCGTCAGTGGCACGACTTCGTGGGCGCCGATCAGATCACGCGGCTGTTCGCCACCGGCTTCGGTCGCTTGCGCGGGATGCTGCTGGTCGCGCTGCGCGGACGTCCGAACTCCCCGGCGCCGCAGGTCGAGGAGGAGGCCGTCACGGTGCTGGCCGCTCAGGTCGGTCGGTACGCCAACGAGGCCGCGCGCCGGACCGCCGGACGTTGGTCCGAACGCGAGGATGGCGCCGGACTCGTCGCCACCGAGCCAGGGCTGTGGAGCGCGTCGCCGGATCTCGGGAACGCGGTCCGCGGGGACCTGGACGAATGGCTGCGCTCGATCGTCGACGATGTCCGCGCCGCGGGAGACCGTAAACGCACGACGGCACAGATCGCGGCGCTCGGCGTCAACGCGGTCGGCGTCGCCGTCATGCTCGCGGTCTTCGCGCACACCGCGGGTCTGACCGGCGCCGAGCTCGGCATCGCCGGCGGGACCGCGTTCGTGAACCAGAAGCTCTTAGAGACCATCTTCGGCGAGCGCGTCATGGAGGAGCTGATCGAGCGTGCCCGCTCACGCCTCGACGCGCTGCTGACCGCGCTCTTCGCCCACGAGCGCGATCGCTTCGATCGCGTCGCCGCCGCTCCGCAGGACCTGCGCGAGATCGCGTCGTCATTGCGGCGCACCGTCGACGCCTTCGCCGCGGAACGGGCATGAACGTCGCTCGCTGCCTGGAGCGGCTCGACGAGGCGGTCGACGCAACGCGAGCGCTGGGATTGCCGGTCGACGACGCGACGGCGGTCTCCGAGCGCGCGCGCACGCGGCTCGGGCTGGGCGGGGACGCCTACGTCGTCGCGCTCATCGGCGGCACCGGTGTCGGAAAGTCGTCGCTGCTGAACGCGCTCGCAGGCACCGAGGTCGCCGCGGCCGGCGCGAAGCGCCCGACGACGGATCAGGCCGTGGCCTGGGTCCCGCGACAGCGGCGCGGCGAGCTCACCTCGGTGCTGGAGTGGCTCGGTGTCGATCGCGTGAGCGAACACGCCGGCAACGGCATGGCGTCGGTCGCGGTGCTCGACCTCCCAGACCTCGACTCGGTCGCGCGCGAGCACCGCGCCCGGGTCGACCAGCTGCTGCCGCGCATCGACGCGGTCGCGTGGGTCGTCGATCCCGAGAAGTACAAGGACCTCGTGCTCCACGACACCTACCTGCGGGCATGGTCGCGACGGCTGCCACATCAGGTGGTCGTGCTGAATCGGACCGACCTCCTCCCCGACGGCTCGGCCACGCGCGTACGCGAGGACCTGCGCGCCGAGCTCGACGACGCCGGCTTGCGCGAGGTGCCGGTGCTGACGACGCAGGCCCGCCGCGGCGGATCCGGCGTCGAAGAGCTCCGTCGCTGGCTCACCGCTGAAAGCGACGACAAGACCGTGGTGGCCGAGCGCCTTGCCGCTGACATCCGTGAGGCGATCGGCGACCTCGCCCGCCGCGCCGCCGTCACGGACGGCCTCGCGCCGCCGCTGGTGACGGCCGAGCGACGCGAAGCCGCCCTGCGCGACATTGCCGGCGCGGCGATCGCGCTCGTCGATCCGCGCGGGTTGGAGGCGCAGGCGGTCGCGGCGACGCGCCTCAGCGCTCGACGCCGCGGGACCGGTCCGCTCGGTGTGCTCACCAGCGCGCTCTACCGCTGGAGCGGCCGCGCACGAGCGTCGGCAAATCCGGCGACGTATCTGCGCCACTGGCGCGAGCGCGGGAGCCTCGCGCCCGCGTCGGAGCCCATGCGCGCGCTTGTCGCGTCAGCATTGCCCCCATTGCCTTCGACGCTGCGCCCGGCGGTCGCCGCGCTGGCCGAGCCGGCGAACATCGAACGCGGCCTGGCGGCCGCGATCGATCGAGCCATCGACGACGAGGCGCGCGACCTGCGCGTACCGGCGAGCGTGCTGTGGTCCGCGATCGGCGCCGGCCAGTTCGTCGTCGCGGCACTGCTGGTGTTCGCCGCGATCTGGTTCGCATCGCTGTTCGTGCTCGACCATCCGGCGGTCGGAAGCGTGGCGCTGCCGCTGCTCGGGCCGGTGCCGTCGCCGGTCCTCTTTCTCGCCGGGGTCCTGCTGGCCGGATATGTCCTGACGCTGCTGCTCCGGCTGCACGCGGGATGGGTGGCGCGACGCTGGGCGCGCCGCGTGGTGTCGCGGATACGATCCGGCGTCGAGTCGCGCATCCGCGGCTCGGTCTTCCTGCCGCTTGACGCGATCGAGGCCGCGCGCTCGCGCCTCGCCGCGGCGATGAAGGACTGCTAGCGGCTGAAGGCGGTTCGCAGCGCTCGCCCGATGTCGTCGATCGCGCGATCGGCGCTGTCGACCTCGCCGGCCATAGGGATGAATCCGTGCACCACGCCCTCATAGCGCCGGCACTCGACCGCTACGCCACTGTCGCGTAGACGTCTGGCGTAGGCCTCGCCTTCGTCACGCAGCGGATCGAACTCCGCGATCACGATCACCGCCGGGGGGACACGGCTCAGATCGTTCGCCCGCAGCGGCGAGGCATATGGATTCGCGCCGTCGGCGACGTCGCGCAGGTAATGGCTCCAGAACCATTGCATCTCGTTCCGCGTGAGCCGGTAGCCCTCGGCGTTCTCGGCGTACGACGGGGTATCGAAGGCGTAGTTCAGCACCGGCACCAGCAGGACCTGGAACACGAGCCGCGGACCGCCACGGTCGCGCGCGGCCAGCGCCATGGCCGCAGCCAGGTTGCCACCGGCGCTCTCGCCGCCCACGGCGATGCGACTGGGGTCGACGTCGAGAGACCGAGCATTCTCGGCGAGCCACTTCGTCACCGCGTAGGACGCTTCGAGCGCGACGGGAAACGGATGTTCCGGCGCGAGTGGGTAGTCGACCGATACGACCACGCAGCGCGCCGCGTTGGCCAAACGCCGGCACAGCGCATCGGGAGCATCGAGGTCGCCGAGCACCCATCCGCCGCCGTGCAGATAGACGAGCGCCGGCAGATCAGTCCCGCCCGGTGCGTAGATGCGGACGCCAACGTCCCCCGCCGCAGTCCGTAGGGTGCGCTCGAAGACTCGAGCAACCGCTGCGCTGGGAGGATGGAGCAGCGCACCACGCTCACGCGAGGCGCGTCTTGCTTCGTCCGGGCTCATGCGGTCGCGGGCGATCTCCGGCAGCCGTTCGAGCACCCGTTCCACCTGCGGATCGAGGCGTGCCACAGCGGGAGCCTACGCCCTCGGCCGGTAGTATTCGCGCGCGGAATGCCGACCGAAACCGATCGCACGCTCGCCGAGGCGCTCTCGGGTATCGCGCGCGCGGACGTGATCGTCGGGATCCCGTCGTACAACAACGCCAAGACCATCGCGCACGTCGTCGACATGGCGCGTCAGGGATTGCGCCACTCGTTCCCCGCGCTGACCGGCGTCGTCGTCAACTCCGACGGGGGCAGCGAGGACGGCACGCGCGATGTCGTCACGGAACAGGACACGCCCGAGCTGCGCGTCGTCAGCGGCCGCTACACCGGGCCAAGCGGAAAGGGCAGCGCCCTGCGTGCCGTGTTCGAAGCGGTGAGGCAGCTCGGCGCTCGCGCCGCCTGCGTCGTCGACAGCGACCTCCGCAGCATCGCCCCGGAGTGGATCGAGCGGCTGCTACGTCCCGGCATCGATGGTCGCGCCGGGTACGTCACGCCGCTGTACATCCGTCACAAGCACGACGGCACCATCACCAACAACGTCATCTATCCGGTGGTGCGAGCGCTGTACGGCAAGCGCGTGCGACAGCCGATCGGCGGCGACTTCGGGTTCAGCGCCGACATGGCGCGGCGCTGGCTCGCCGAGGACGTCTGGGAGACGGACGTGGCCCGCTTCGGCATCGACGTGTTCATGACCACGACGGCCCTCGCGTCCGGCGCGACGGTGATGCAGGCCGCGCTCGGCGCGAAGCTGCACGATCCCAAGGATCCGGCGCGACACCTCGCGCCGATGTTCACGCAGGTCAGTAGCGCCCTGGTCGACCGGCTCCGGGCGCACCGCGCGTTCTGGTCCCGAGCGGTCGGATCCGAGCCGCTCGAGACCGAAGGACAAGCGCCGGCGATCGAGCCCGACGATGTTCGCGTCGACCTCGCCGGGCTCGATGCCGCGTTCCGCCTTGCCAACACGCCCGATCGCGAGCGCTGGTCGGAGATCATCTGCGCCGACGAGCTCGCGACGTTCACGGCGGCGGCCGAAGCCGAGGCGCCGTCGGGATGGGACACGGAGCGCGCCTGGGCGCGGATCGTCTACGACGTTCTCGGTTCGTCGATGCGCGACGGCGCGCAGACCGCCGCGAACGTGCGGGCGCTGCTGCCGCTGTACTTCGGTCGCATCGCGATGCACGTCCGCGCCGCCTCGGGGATGCCGAGCAGCGCCGCGGAGGCGCTCGTGGAGCGTCAGGCGGAAGCGTTCGAGGCGGAGAAGCCGCATCTGCTGAAGTCGGCGCGATGACGGTTTCGCTGAAAGAGGGCGAGGTCGTCCTGATCACCCCGGACGACGGCTCGATCCCGGCGGACGATCCCGGCGCACACGGCCTCTACTACCACGACATGCGCTTCGTCTCGGTGTTCGAGCTGCGGATCAACGGCGAGCCACCGATGCTGCTGTCAGCGAACGGCGACGAGAACTACGTCGCGACCTTCCAGCTCATCAACGACCAGGTCGTGCTCGCCGACGGCTCGAGGCTCCAGCCCCAGTCACTGTCGATCCGCCGCACGCGGTTCGTTGCCGACGGCTGGCGCGAGCGCATCGGGCTGCTGAACTGTTCGGCGCAGACGGTCACGCTGGAGATCGCGCTGATCGTCGACGCCGATTTCCAGGATCTGTTCTCCATCCGCGGATACCACGGCATGGACCTGCCGCCGGTCACGCGAGAGATGCGCGAGGGTGGCGTGAACCTGTGGGCGCGCGGGGCCGACGGGATCGTCCGCACCACCCGCGTCCGTACCATCCCCGATCCCACCGCCGTCGTCGGACGCGAGCTGCGGTTCACTCGCACGCTCGGGCCGCAGGAGGTCTTCGCCATGGAGGTGCGGCTCATACCGTACGAAGACGACAAGCCGCCGACCGCGGGACTACGCGACTTCGACGAGGCCATCGAGGCGGTCCGCGAGAGCTACAAGGGCTTCTTGAAGGACAGCACCCGCGTCGCGACCTCGCGTGAGCGGCTCGACCGCGAGCTGCTCGAGCGCTCGGCCCGCGATGTGCGAGCGCTGCTCGACTTCGAGCCGACCGGGCCGTATCCGACCGCGGGCATCCCGTGGTACGCGACGCCGTTCGGCCGCGACGGGATCATCGCCGGGCTGCAGACGTTGTGCTTCAACCCCGACGTGGCCGTCGGCACGTTGCGGCTGCTGGCGCGCTACCAAGGTCGAAAGGTCGATCCCTACACCGAGGAGGAGCCGGGAAAGATCCTCCACGAGCTGCGGCGCGGCGAGCTGGCACGGCTCGGGCGGGTGCCGCATCGCCCTTACTACGGGACCGTCGACGCGACGCCGCTCTTCGTCTCGCTGCTGGTCGAGACGGTCCGCTGGCTTGGCGACTGGACGCTGTACCGCGAGCTGCTGCCAAGCGCCGATGCGGCCCTGCGCTGGTGCGACACATTCGGCGACATCGACGACGACGGCTTCGTGGAGTACGCCAGCAGCGGTTCCAGCGTCGAGCTCCGCAACAAGGGTTGGAAGGACTCGCAGTCGTCGTTGTCATACCGCGACGGCTCATACGCCCAGCTGCCCGCCGCGCTCGTCGAAGTCCAAGCGTACGTGTACCACGCCAAGCGCGGCATGGCCGAGCTGGCCGCGCTCGACGGCGACGCCGAGCGCGCGGCGCGCCTGCACCGCGAGGCCGAAACGCTACGCGAGCACTTCGAAGACGTCTTCTGGATGCCTGCCGAGCGCTGCTACGCGCAGGCGCTCGACGCGTCGAAGCGACAGATCGAGGCCGTGACGAGCAATGCCGGTCACGCGCTGTGGGCCGGCATAGCCTCGCCCGAACGCGGCGCGCTCGTCGCAGCGCGGCTGATGGAGCGCGACATGTTCAGCGGCTGGGGCGTGCGCACGCTCTCATCGGGCTATCCGACGTACAACCCCATGAGCTACCACAACGGCTCGGTGTGGCCACATGACAACTCCATGATCGCCGCGGGTCTGGCGGCATACGGCGAGCACGATCGCGCGAATCAGATCATCAGCGCCATGGTCGACGCCGGCCTCCGCTTCCCGAACGCGCGGCTGCCGGAGCTCTTCTGCGGGTTCTTCCGCGACCAGCGATTCTCCAACCGTCCGGCCGACTACCTCGTGTCGTGCATCCCGCAAGCGTGGTCGGCCGCGGCGCCGCTGCTGTTCCTTCAGACCATGCTCGGCCTGCGGCCGGAGCTCGCGACGCGCGAGCTTCACGTCGATCCGGTCCTGCCGCAATGGCTCGAGCGTGTCGACGTCGTCGGCCTTCGCGCTCTCGGCCGCCGCTATACGTTTCGCGTCCGACGGACGCGCCGCGGTGTCCGCGTCAGCGGAGACCTTCGCCGGCCACTGGGCACGCGCGTTGCAGCTACCGCCTGAGCACGCTCGCCTTCTCGCTCGGTGTCCGTTCGGAGCGTGAGTCCCTCGGCCGCAAATGGTGCTGAAATAAGGTCGTTCGGAGGTCGGAGCAGGAGAAGCATGCCGCGCGTACTGCTGCTGCACTACACCTTCCCCGGCATCGTCGGCGGTGTCGAGATGGTGCTCGCGCGTCATGCGGCCGCGCTGCGCGATGCCGGCGCCGACGTCGTCATCGCCGCCGCGGGCGTGCGCTCGGCGCGCATCCCGGAGCTGGACTCGCGCCATCCCATGGTCGAACGCGTCTTCCACGAGCTAGCCGCGGGCGAGGTCAGTGAACGACTCGAGCATCTGCGCGAACGGATCCGCGAACGGCTGGCGCCGGAGATCCTCCGCAGCGAGCGCGTGGTCGCGCACAACGTCCTCACGCTGCATAAGAATCCCGCGCTCGCGCTGGCGCTCCGCGACCTCGCACGCGGCATGACGCCGGGCAAGCTCGTGGTGTGGGTGCACGATCTGGCGTGGACCGACCGGCGCTATGCGCGGCAGCGCCACGACGGGGAACCCTGGGACACGTTCGCTCGTCCGATCCCTGGCGCCCGCTACGTGGCCGTGTCGGAGGCGCGTCGAGACGAGACCGCGCAGCTGCTCGGCATCCCCGACGATGCCATCGCGATCGTGCCGAACGGCATCGATCTCGCCGAGGTGCTCCGACTTTCGTCGACGACACGCGCACTCGTCGACCGGCTCGGCCTCGGCGGCGCGACGGTGCTGCTGCTGCCGGCACGACTGACCCGGCGAAAGCGCGTCGAGGTGGCCATCGACGCCGCGGCGGCGCTGTCGCGTCGTGGCCGCCGCATCCGCTTGCTCGTGACCGGTGGTCCCGGACCGCACAACGCGGACAACGTCCGGTATCTCGAGGAGCTGCGTGGCCGCGTGACGGCCTCGCGGGGTGCGGCGGTGCTCCTGCACGACGCCGTGCCCGGACCGCTGTCGCATCGCGCGGTGATGGAGCTGCTGTCGCTGGCCGATGCCCTGGTCTTCCCCTCCGAGCAGGAGGGCTTCGGCATCCCGTTGCTGGAAGCCGCGGCGCTGCGGGTGCCGATCATCGCAAGCGACATCCCGGCGCATCGCGCGCTCGTCGGCGAGCAGGCGACCTACGTGGCGCCGGATGCCGACGCGGATCAGCTCGCCGCAGCCATCGAGCACGCGCTCGAAAGCGACGCCGCTGCCCGCCGCCGGGCTGTGGCGCGGGAGCACGAGTGGTCCCGCATCCTGGCCGATCGGGTCGTGCCGCTGGTCCTCGGCGAACGCTCGGGCACGCGGAGCGCGTGATGCGCGTGCTCGTCGCCATCGGCGACATCGATCGGGACCGCGGCCTCGTCGACGTGGCGCGGGCGCTCGGCGACGGCGGCGATCTGGTCCTCGCCTCGGTCGTGGAGATACCCGGATCACGATCGCTGGCCTCGGCGCAGCCGCGCGCCCGAACGCGCCGGCTGCAGCTGCAATCGTTCACCAAACGCGCCGGCATCACCGCGGGCGTGGTGGTGAAGGTCGCGCGCAAGACGCTCGACGCCATCGCCGAGGCGGTCGAGCACGAGCAGGCCAAGCTTCTGATCATCGGTTGGCCGAGCGCATCACCGAGCGAGGCGCTCAACGAGTTCCTGTCGCATCCACCCTGCGACGTCGCCGTCGTGGTCGGCGATGTCGGCGGCGCGCGCCGGATCCTCGTGCCGGTGCGCGGCGGACGCTACGCGCAGCTCGCGGTGGCGATCGCCTCGGCCATCGCCGCGCATAACGACGGCAACGTCACGCTGCTGCACGCGACCGAGCCCGGACGCGATGCCCCACGAACGCGGAGCGCGCTGTATGACGTGCTCGGCGCGGCGCAGCACTCGCGCATCGGACAGCTTGTCAGCGCCGTCGGTCCGGCCGCGGAAGTGATCCGCTCACAGCTGCCGGACCACGACCTCGTGGTGCTCGGTGCAACCGCGCGCGACGGCGTGAGCTCCTCGTTCGGACCCATCGCCGAGGCGCTGGCGGCGTCGGGGACGCCGCTCCTGGTGGTGCGCACCCGCACGCCGGTCGCCTCGCGCATCTTTTCGGCGCGCTCGACGCTGCCGGCTGACCGACGCGAACGCAGCGGTTACATCTCCGAGCTGGTGGACAAGTGGTTCGCCGAGAACACCTTCGTCTCCTCCGAGTTCGCCGACCTCGAGCGCCTCGTCGATCTCAAGCGCCGCCAGGGCGTGACCATTTCGGTGGGACTGCCGGCATTGAACGAAGAGGAGACGATCGGCGACGTGGTGTACACGATGCGCAAGCGGCTGATGGGCCGCTATCAACTGGTCGACGAGATCGTCGTCATCGACTCCGGCTCGAGCGACCGGACCCGCGAGATCGCGAAGGGCGAAGGCGTGCCCGTCTACGTGCATCAGGAGATCGTGCCCGAACTGGGCGCGAACTCCGGCAAGGGCGAGGCGCTGTGGAAGAGCCTGTTCGTGCTGCGCGGCGACATCGTCTGTTGGGTCGATACGGACATCCGCAACATCCACCCCAAGTTCGTGTACGGCATCGTCGGCCCACTTCTGGTCCATCCGCGGCTGCAGTATGTGAAGGCGTTCTATCAGCGACCGCTCAACGTCGGAGAGACGATGCAGGCAACCGGCGGCGGACGAGTGACGGAGCTGACCGCGCGGCCGATCCTCAATCTCTTTTTTCCGGAGCTCTCCGGCATGATCCAGCCGCTCTCCGGCGAATACGGTGGGCGGCGCGCGCTGCTCGAGCAACTGCCGTTCTTCACCGGTTACGGCGTCGAGACCGGCCTGCTCATCGACGTCCTGCAGCGCGGCGGACTCGACGCCATCGCGCAAACGGACATGAAGCAGCGGATCCATCGCAACCAGTCGCTGCTGGCGCTGTCGAAGATGTCGTTCGCCCTGCTCCAAGTGGTGCTGAAGCGCGTCGGCGAATCGACCGGTCGAGCCATCTGGGAAGAAGCGAACTCGTCGCTGAAGCTCATCCGCGGCGACCGCGGTCGCTATCGGCTCGACGTCCAGGAGATCGTCGAGGGCGAGCGGCCGCCGCTGGTCAGCGTGCCGCAATATCGCATTCGCCGGAATTCCTCGTTGGTCGGGGTCGGTTAGCGCCGCTCTAATGCATTCGGGCTAGGTAGCGGCCACCCATTGGTGTGATGACGCACTCGCTGCCGGCGTCGAGACTGGTCGCACAGCTATGGCCGGGGAGCGGATCCGAGTCCTGATCGTCGACGATCACGACGCCACGGTGCAGACCGTGACGACGATGCTTCAACTCGACCCCGAGTTCGAAGTGATCGGGGTCGCCGGCGACGGGAAGACCGGCGTCGACCAAGTCGCGGCGCTGCACCCTGACGTCGTGCTGATGGACATCAACATGCCGGTGATGGACGGCATCAGCGCGACCGAGATCATCGTCCAGCAGCACCCCGGCACCGCGGTGGTGATGCTGTCGGCGCAGACCGATCACGAATACCTCCGGCGCTCGATGAACGTCGGCGCCAGCTACTTCCTGGCGAAGCCGGTCTCGAGCGATGAGATCTATAACGCCATCCGGCGCGCGAACGAGGTCAACCGACTCCGTTCGCAGCGCTACGCCGCTCCGCCCCCGGAGCCCGAGCCGACCGCGCCAGCCGGTACGGCGATCGCGTTCTTCTCCCCGAGCGGCGGCGTCGGGCGCACGACGATCGTGACCAACCTCGCCGTCGCGCTGCAGAAGATCGCCCCGACCGCGATCGTCGACCTGAGCCTCCCGTTCGGCGACATCGCGGTGCTGCTGAACGCGCCGCCGAAAGCGAAGTCCATCGGCGACCTCGTCGGCAAGTTCGCCACGCTTCGCGGGGCCGACGTCGACCAGGTGCTGTTCACGCATCGCTCTGGCGTTCGCGCGCTGCTCGCGCCGCCCTCGCCGGAGATGGAGGAGCGCATCGGACCCGACGATGTGCGCAAGCTGCTCACCGTGATCCGGCAACAGTTCCGCTTCGTGATCGTGGACACCTGGGCCTCGTACGGCGAGACGATGCTCGCCGTCCTCGAGAGCGCCGACCGCATCGTCCTTCCCTTCACCCTGGAGCTGACGAGCGTCAAGAACGCACGGGTCTTCATCGAGGTAATGCGCAAGGTCGGGCTGGATCCCAAGGTCTCGCTGCTGGTGAATCGCGTGGATCAGCCCAACGGGCTGAAGCTATCCGAGATCGAAGGCGGGCTCGGCCGCAAGTCGTCGTACCAGCTATCGACGGACGAGGCGTCGCTGCGTCTGGCCATGAACCGCGGGCTGCCCGTCGTCGACACGCACCCGGACAGCAAGCTCGCCAGAGAGTTCGCCGCCGTCGCCAAGGCAGTCGCAGCCGAGCCGGCCCTCACGCGTTAGCGAATCACTCCAGCTTCCGGATCGCCGGCAGCGCCAGGCCGGCCAGCCCGAACAGCGCGATGACCGCGCCTCCCGCGACGAAGACCGGCGATGCTCCGAACGCGGCAATCATCGCGCCGCCCACGACCGGGGCGATCGGCGCCAGCAGCGAGCCGCCGAACATATCGACGCTCGAGACTCGTCCGAGGTACTCGCGCGGCACATAGCGCTGCAGCGCGTTGACCCACGGCACCTCGAAGCCGATGAGACAGGTGCCGCTAAGCGCGGCGAAGGCCAGCGCGACGAGCAGGTTCGGCGACACACCGATCCCCGCCAGCGCCAGCCCGAACAGCGCCGTATACAGGTACAGCACCACGCCGACGCGGCGGTAACGGAACTGGCCGACGATGAACGCACCGAGGAGCTCGCCGAACCCCGTCGCGCCCGTCACCAGGCCGAAGACCGTGGCATCTCCCGCGAACGTGTCGCGCACCAGGATCGGCAGTCCGGTCCAGGCCGCGATGTAGGCGGCGACGACGAAGGCGAATCCGAAGATCGTCACCCACAGCCACGTGAGCGAGAACGTGAACCGTAGGCCCGCGCCGATCTGCGACAGGATCGATCCGCTCACCTGGCCGGCCGTCGTCGTCGTCGCGCGCATGGCGTAGACCGCGCCGAAGCTGACGAAGAACGTCAGCGCGTTGAACGCGAACGCGGCCGCGGGTCCGGCGGTGCCGATGAGCAGGCCGGCGAAGACGGGACCGACGAGCAGACCAGCCTGCCGCGAGAACGAGCGCAGCACGTTCCCTTGCAGCAGGACCGCCGCCGGTACGACCTCGGGGATGATCGCCTGCATCGCCGGAAAGAAGAAAGAGAAGGTCGCGCCGTTGATGGCCGCGGCGACGTAGAGATGCTCGACGCGCAGCAGGCCGGCGGCGGAAAGCCCCGCGACTGCGGTGAAGACGGCGCCGTTCGCGATGTCGCTGGCCAGGATCACGCGGCGTCGCGGCAGCCGGTCGACCACCGCGCCGCCGAGCAACAGGAAGATCAGGCCCGCGGCGGCCAGGATTCCCGAGACGATGCCGATCTGGACCGGCGAGTTCGTCAGCAGCAGCACCTGCCACGGCAGCGCGATCTGGTTCACGAAGTTGCCGACGGCGGAGAAGGTCTGCCCGCTCCACAGCAGCGCGAAATCGCGGTTGCGCAGCGGCTCGACCAGACGCGGGACCCGCACTACGCCGCGGCGAGCTCGGCGATGACGTCGGGGAGCGCGGCCAGATCGCGGAGCACGCGCGTCGGCCGAACGCTGTCCAGCGGCTCGCCGTGCCGGTTCACGAACACCGTCCGATAGCCGAGCGCCGTCGCTGGGACGACGTCGTGGTAGAGCGATGCGCCGACGTGAACGGTGCGCTCCGGCGACGCGCCGCTGCGGCGCTGAAAGACTTGCCAGTGGCCGTGGGCCGGCTTGTAGCTGCCGGCGTCCTCGGCGGTGATGGCCAGATCGGGCGCGATGCCGAGCTGAGCGATCGAGGTGGCGAGCAGATCGCGATCGACGTTGGAGAGGATCGCCACGCGCGGTCCGCCGGCGCGAAGACGGCGCAGCGCCGCCGGCACCTCCGGGAAGGGCCGCCACGATGGCAATGAGGCCGGCACCGGCGAGGGCTTCGTTTCGGGCAGGGGCCGCCCGAGTCGTTCGAGGAGCAGCCGGCTCGCGCGGTTGAGCACCTCGCGGTACTTGAGGTACTGGCCGCGCTCCACCTCGGCCTCGACGGCGATGTACAGCTGGCCCAGCTCGTCGCGATCGATCCCGCGCGGCAGCAGCGGCGCGAGCGCGGCGTAGATTCCGCCCTCCCAGTCGATGAGCGTTCCGTAGCAATCGAACGTGACCCAATCCACCGCGGACACGGCGCAAGTATTACGAACCGCGTGCACGAACTCGTAGCCCAACTCTGTCGCGGCGACGGAGCCTCCGGCTGACCATTCGAGCATGCGACCCACGGCTGATTCCGTCTGGTGTGGCGTGCGAGCGCCGCGTGATGCCGTGACGTTCCAGCGACTCTGCGCGATCGCGATGGCACTCGTGGCGGTCGCCTGCGGCACGCGCGCGCCGACCGGCGACGCTCTCGGCGGTGGCGCCGCGCCGACGATCGCTGCTACGCCCATACCGTGGGCCCCCCGGGCCGCGCCCTCGTGGACGCCCCGGCCGCCGGCGGTACCCACTCCGCTCGGGGTGCGGTTCTGTGCCCCGGCCGACCTGGCCGTCTACGCACAGTGGGACGCTGGTATGACCCACTGGTACACAACGATGCTGATCGCGAACACCAGTGCCACGTCGTGCCAATTAACCGGCACACCGAATGTGCGTGCGCTCGACGCCAACGGTAAAACCACGGTGCGCACCGTCGCCGACGCTCGCAGCGAGATCGACTACGCGCCGGTGCTCCTCGACCCGGGCCACCCCCTACCGACCGACCGCTCATGGCTCGTCTCCGGCCTCGCGGTCCTGCCGGTGGAATGGACGCCGTGGTGCGGGGACGCGGTGCGAGTGCGCACCCTCGCGCTCGAGCTTCCCGCGGGCACGCTCTCGATCCCGCTACCAGAGGTGGTCAAAGGAAGCAACGAGGTCACGCTCGAACAACGTTGCCTTGTGGCGGGGCTTGCCAGAACTCCGAGCCTCAGGCCCGCGCCGTTCTTCGCGACGATCCTTCGCGAGCCACCGCCGCCGCTGGTGCTGTCGGCGGTCATCGACGCGCCGGCCACGGTCGCGGCCGACGGCGTGCTCCGCTACACCGTCACGCTCACGAACGTAACGCCAACGACATACGTCTTCACCGAGTGCCCGATCTTCAGCGAGCAGTTCGTCAAGAACATGCGGCGGTACTACCTCTCGTGCGAGACCACACCATCGCTCGCACCCGGCCAATCCGCGACGTTCGCGATGGAGCTATCCCTAGAGCCGCCGCTGACGCCTCGGGAGGACTGGGATCTCCGCTGGGAGCTAGAGCCCAGTCCGAACAGCGCCAGCGCAACGGCGCGCATCCGCGTCACGCCGCCGTCGTCGGCGCCGAGCATCGCGCCGGCGCCGAAGCGAACGCCCTAGCGGCCGATCCGTGCGGCGATGATCGCGACGAGATGCGTCGCCGCCTCAGTCTTCGACATCGGAGCCATTCGTTCGACACCGTCCGGCGAGACGATCGCGATCTCGGTCTGATCGCCGCCGAAGCCGACGGCGACGTCGTTGGCCACCACGAGGTCGGGCTTCTTGTCTCGCAGGAGCTGCTCCGCCGCCCGGATCGGATCGCCGGTCTCGGCTTTGAAACCGATGATCAGCGCGCCCTGCTTTCGGCGCCGGCCCACCTCGCTCAGGATGTCGGCGTTCTCTTCGAGCCGCAGGTCCACCGCGCGTCCCAGCTTCTTGATCTTCTGCCCGCTCGGGTTCGCGACGCGGTAGTCCGCTACCGCCGCGGCCATCACCACCGCGTCGGCGTCGGGCAGCGTCGCGAGGACGGCATCGCGCATCTCCGCGGCAGTGCTCACCGAGACGAACGAAACGCCGAGCACCGGAAGGAGTGCCGTCGGACCGGAGATCAGGGTCACGCGCGCGCCGGCGCGTCGCGCCGCGTCGGCGATGGCGTAGCCGAACTTTCCTGATGAGCGATTCGCGATATAGCGGACCGGATCGATCGCCTCGTGCGTCGGCCCGGCGGTCACGACCACATGCCGGCCCTCGAGCGACTCACTACGAGCGAGCACGTCGCGGATCGCGGCCTCGATCCGCTCGATCGGCGCCAGCCGCCCCGGACCGACCGCGCCCGAGGCGAGCGCGCCCTCCTCCGGGTCGACGACGTGCACGCCGCGCCGCCGCAGCACCGCGAGGTTGTCCTGAGTGGCCAGGTTCGCGTACATGTACCGGTTCATCGCCGGCGCGACGATGACCGGCGCGCGCGTGGCGAGCACGGTCGTGCCGATGACATCGTCGGCCTCGCCGTGCGCCAGCTTTGCGATCGTGTGCGCCGTCGCGGGCGCGACGACCACGACATCCGCCCGTTCACCGAGCGCGACGTGGCCCGCCGCGTTCTCCTCGAGGCCGAACATGTTCGTGATGACGGGCCGGTAGGTCAGCGCCTGGAAGGTGAGCGGTGTGACGAACTCCTGCGCGCTCTGCGTCATGACCACTTCGACCGCGGCGCCCTGCTGCGTCAGCCGCCGCGCGAGCTCGACCACCTTGTACGCCGCGATGCTGCCGGTGACGGCGAGGACGACGGTCTTGCCGGCGACGTCGCTCATCGATTGAGCTCCCATAGCAGGCGCAGACCCTGGAGCGTGAGCGCGTCGTCGAGCGTGTCCAGGCTCTTGGTCAGCGGCGCCATGGTCGACGCGAGCCCGCCGGTGGCGATCGTTTTCGCCCCCGGAAGCTCCTGCCGCAGCCGCGTCACCAGGCCTTCGACCAGACCGACGTAGCCGAACACCAGGCCGGACTGCAGGCACGCCGCGGTGTTCTTGCCGATGGCCTCCTTCGGCGCGGTGAGCGGCACGCGGAAGAGCCGCGCCGCACGCGCGAAGAGGGCCTCGCTGGCGAGTTCCAGCCCGGGCGCAAAGGACCCGCCGACGAAGTCGCCGTCGGCGGACACGCAGTCGAAGTTCGTGGTCGTCCCGAAGTCGACGACGATCGCGGGGCCGCCGTAGAGGCGGTGGGCCGCCAGCGTGTTGGCGATGCGGTCGGCGCCGACCTCGCTGGGATTGTCCACGCGCAGCTTCACGCCGGTCTTGATGCCCGGCGCGATGAAGAAAGGCGGCTTGGCCAGGTATTTCTTGCCGAGGCGCTGCAGCGCCGTCGTCAGCGGCGGGACGACGCTGCCGATCACGACCGCGTCGACGGTGCGGAGCGAGATGTCGTCGCGCGACAGGAACCCGTCCAGGAACACCGCGAGCTCGTCCTCGGTGCGGTCATGTTCCGTCGCCGCGCGCCACGTGGCCGCTAACGTCGAGTCGCGGAAGACGCCGAGCGAGATCTGCGTGTTGCCGACGTCGATCGCGAGCAGCAGCATCAGTCGTTACCTTCGATCGCTCCGGTGCGCTGCCCCTTTCGCGCCGGGATCTTCTTCAGGCGTTTCAGCACCTGCGGCGGCACCAGCGGCGAGACGTCGGCCCCGAACGCGTGGAGCTCCTTGACCCGGGAGGCGGAGACGAACAGGTACTCCGGCGAGGTCATCAGAAAGACCATCTCGACCTCGGGCGCGAGCAGCCCGTTCATGTTCGCCATCTCGAATTCGAATTCGAAGTCCGAGAGGGCGCGGATACCGCGGATGATGAACTTGGCCTGGTGCTTTCGCGCGAACTCGACCTGCAGTCCGTCGAACGGCTCGACGCGAACGTTGTCGCAATCCGCGGTCGACTCGCGCATCATCGCGACGCGCTCGTCCGCGGAGAACATCGTCTTCTTGGCGAGGTTCACGCCGACGCCGACGATGACCTCATCGAAGAGGCTCGCGGCCCTTCGCACGATGTCGACGTGTCCGTTTGTGGGTGGGTCGAACGAACCCGGGTAGATGCCGATGCGCTTTTGCACGGTCACCTCTCAGCCGGCAGTCTACCCCGCGACGCGGCGGCCGGCGGCGTACACCTCTCGTATCAATCGCGCGCCGACGCGGTAGGCCAGGTCGCGCTCATCGTCGGTGTCCAGGACGACGAGATCGGCGCGCTTGCCGATCCGCAGCGATCCCGACACGCGCTCGCGTCCGAGCGCGGCCGCGGCATTGCGCGTCGCAGCTGTCAGCGCTTCGTCGGGCCTCATGCCGCAGAGGTTCACGCCGAGGGCGATGGCCGTCGGCATGCCCTCCAGTGGCGAGGTCCCGGGGTTCTGATCCGTCGCCAGCGCCATGCGCACACCTGCTTTCCGGAAGCGCGTCGCATCGGGTGGCGTGTAGCCGACGATGAGCGCGCTCCCGGGCAGGAGCACGGCGACGGTGCCGGCCCCGGCCATCGCGGCAAGGCCGCGATCGCTTGCCGCGGCGAGATGGTCGGCGGAGAGCGCGTGCGAACGCGCGGCAAGCGCGGCGCCGCCGGTGTCGTTGAATTGATCCGCATGGAGGACCACAGCGAGACCGGCACGTCGCGCGGCGCGGAACACGACGCCGGCGTCGGACACGGAGAACACGGCTTCGTCGACGAACGCGTCGACACGCTCGGCGAGCTTCTCGCGCGCGACGGTCGCGACCGCGCGTCCGGCCGCGGCCACGAAAGCTGCCCGATCCGCACCGACCGGCAACGCGTGCAGCGCCAGATACGTCGTCACGATGTCGATAGGGGCCTCAGCGCGTACGCGGTCGATGATGCGTAGCTGCCGCAGTTCCTCCTCCACGGCGAGCCCATAGCCGGATTTGATCTCGAGCGTCGTTGTGCCCTGAGCGGCCGCGCGCGCGATGCGCTCACGAAGCAGCCTCGCGAGCGCGGCGTCGGACGCGGCACGCGTTTGCGCCACGGTGCGGTGGATGCCGCCACCGCGTTTGAGGATCTCCAGGTACGGCGTGCCGGCGCGGCGTTCGACGAACTCCTCGTACCGCCGGCCCGCGTACAGCAGGTGGGTGTGCGGATCCACCAGGCCCGGGATCACCACACGGCCACGGACGCGACGCTCCACGGCGCGAGCGCTGCCGCGCACCCGCGGCTCGCCCGTTCCAAGCCCGACGATCCGTCCAGCCCGAGCCGCGATCCAGCCGCGCTCGATCACCCCGCTGCGCGGCTCCTGCGTCACCACGCGCGCATCGCGAAGGATGAGGTCGGCCAGCGGGCGCTCGGGCACTACTCCAGGAAGTGCCCCTCGATCACACGCGTGCGCTCCAACTGACGAAGTCGAAGCTTCGATCCGGCGACTTCGAGGGCGGCGTCGAGTGGCATCAGGCCGATGAGCTCGCCTTCGTCGACCTCCACGCCGGCGGCCCTCGCGCGCGACTCGACCGCATCCCACAGGACCGAGAGCGGCGTGACGGTGTAGTCGAGCAGATTCATGCTCACCTGCGCGCGTCCATCGCCGAGCTGCACCCCCATCGCCTGGACCGCCGGCATGCCACCCGACGACTCGCGGATCTCTTTGGCGATTCGCCGGGCGAGCGCGAGATCGTTCGATCGCAAGTTCATGTTGAACGCGATCAGCGGCGGACGAGCGCCGACGACGATCGCTCCGGCCCTCGGATGGACCAGCGAAGGACCGAAGTCGGGTTTCCAGTCGCCTTCGATCAGCGCGGCGAGACCTTCGTACTGCGGCTTGCGGATGTCGGGAAGCCGCACGCGTTCGGGTCGCGACGCGGCCTTGGCGTAGAGATAGACGGGGAGCTTGTGCTTCCGCGCCAGCGCCTGCGCCACCTTTTTGGCCAGCGACACGCAGTCGGCCATCGAGACCCCGGAGATGGGTACGAACGGGATCACATCGACCGCGCCGATGCGCGGATGAGCGCCCTGGTGCGAACGCATGTCGATGCGTGCGATGGACGCGTCGGCAAGTGCGATCGCGGCGCGCGCTACGGCCGCGGGCGGTCCGGCAAAGGTGAAGACGCTGCGGTTGTGGTCCACGTCGCTGGAGTAGTCGAGGAGGCGGACGCCCTTGGTCCGCTCCACCGCTCTCGCGATCTCGCGCACGATGCGCGGCCGTCGTCCTTCACTGATGTTGGGGACGCACTCGACGATGGCCATCGACTGACTCTATGTGAACCGCGTGTGCTAATGCCGCATCGCCTCGGTCGCCTGACGTTCCGCGTTGCGCAGCCGCTTGGTGAGCACGGGCAGGATGGCGAGCGCGATCTGCGGATGGCTCTCGAGGATGCCTCGGAAATGCCAGCGCGTGAGCCCAAGACAAGTGGTCGGTTCGATCGCGCGCACCGTCGCCGAGCGCGGAAACTCATCCAGTAGCGCCATCTCGCCGAAGAAGTCGCCCGGCCCGAGCTCGCCGAGGCGGACCTGCTCCCCGCCGCGCCGCTGCAGGACCTCGCAGCGGCCGGAGCGAATGATGAAGGCGCCGACGCCGGTGTCGCCCTCACGGACGATCTCCTGTCCCGGCGCGTAGCTCTGCTCCACGACGGCATTCACGATCGCGGTCAACGATCGATCG
This sequence comes from Chloroflexota bacterium, assembly GCA_005881435.1. Lineage (GTDB taxonomy): Bacteria > Chloroflexota > Limnocylindria > P2-11E > CF-107 > CF-107. The sequence continues at coordinate 39,651 of VBHP01000031.1, forward strand.
TCGAGCTCTTCGAAGAGCGGAACCTTGCGGATGAATTCGGCGACCTGCTGCACGGCGTAGGAGCTTAGCATCGGGCGTAGTGGACTACCGGATCGAGGTGCGGACAGACCTCGCCGCGTGCGACGCCGCGGTGCAGCTCCAGCGAGAGACGTGGGGCGATGCCGTGACGGTCCCGTCGAACATGCTCTTCGCGACCGTCCACGTCGGCGCCTTTCTCGCGCTCGGTCTCGTCGCGGACGATGCGGTCGGATTCGTGTACTCGTTCTACGGCGTCAAGGGCTGGCGCTTCGTGCATCACTCCCACATGCTCGCGGTGCTCCCGCCGTTTCGCGCCACCAGCCTGGCGCGGGATCTGAAATCGGTGCAGCGCGATTACTGCCTCGAGCGCGGGCTCGAGGTGGTCACCTGGACGATGGATCCGCTGCAGTCGCGGAACGCGAGGTTCAATCTGGCAAAGCTCGGCGCGTACGCGGCCGAGTACCACGAGGACTTCTATGGCGAGATGCCGGACAAGCTGAACGCGGGCATGCCCTCCGATCGATTCGTGATGGAGTGGCCGATCGCGACCGATCGCGTCGACCGCCGGCTCCGCGGCGAGGATCCGATCGCCACACTCGCGGATGCCGAGCGCGAAATTCCCTTCTTGCTGAAGGCCGAGGGCGAACGTCCGGGCGCGGAAGGGAAGCTCGATGGCTCGCATCTCCTGGTGGCGACGCCTTGGGACATCGACGCCATCAAGACGAAGGACCTCGCACTCGCGCGCTCATGGCGCGAAGCGCATCGCCGGACGCTCGGCGCGGCGCTGCATGCCGGCTACGGCGCGGTGGAATATCTCATCGACGAAGGGCGTGGTGCGTATCTACTCGTGAAACGGCCGCCGCTCGTCGAGGCTCGACCGCGGGTCGAAGAGTCGAGCCGCTAGTGCGGTCGTTCGTTGCCTCTCCCGCAAGCGGATTCCGCGGCAAATTCACGCCGAAATCTCTTGGCCGTGAAATCGATGTCATCTCGACCCTGGATGGAGACGTCCTCGACCCCGACGATCCGCCGGTTCCGGGCGCGAAGACGTTGGCGGAGCACAAGGCGACCTTCTGGGACCCGACCACCTCGTCGCTGAAATTCCCGCACGGACGTGACGCGTTCACCATCGGGCCGGAGATCCTGCGCGACGTTCCCGATACGGCCGTCATCGTCCTGCGCTTCAAGTTCGTTCCGGCAGAAATTGTCTCGCGACCCGATGCCAAAAAGGGCAGCGGATGAGGGTCCAGCGCGTCGAGCTGTTCCTGCTCCGCTTGCCGCTGAAGAACCCGTTTGAGACGTCGTTCGGGGTGGAGACGCACCGCACACCGATCCTCTGTCGCGTCGAGGACGACGGTGCGGTCGGCTGGAGCGAGTGCGTCGCCCAGGAGCTTCCGGCGTATTCCGAGGAGACGGTCGAGACGTGCTGGCACGCGCTGGCCGACTTCCTGATCCCGCGCGTTCTCGGCGCGTCGCTGTCCGGCCCGCAGTACGTGGCGGACCGATTCGCCGGTATCCGGCGTCACAACATGGCCAAGGCGACGCTCGAGATGGCGGCCTGGGACCTCGCGGCGAAGCAGCGCGATGCGCCGCTGTCGAAGCTCCTCGGCGGCACACGCGATCGCATCCTGTCCGGTGTCTCCATCGGCCTGCAGCCGTCGCTCGACAAACTGGTGGAGACGGTGCGGCGGGAGCGCGCCGCGGGCTACCTGCGCATCAAGCTGAAGATCAAGCCCGGTATGGACGCGCAGATCGCGGAACGGATCCGCAGTGAATTTCCCGATCTCGACTTCATGCTCGATGCCAACTCCGCGTACACGCTGGAGGACACGCCCCTGTTTCAGCGCATCGACGCCACACGCCCGATGATGATCGAGCAGCCGCTGGCGCACGACGACATCATCGACCACGCCACGCTGCAGCGAGCCATCCGCACTCCGATCTGCCTCGACGAGTCGATCCACTCCGCCGAAGACGCGCGCAAGGCCATCGACATCGGCGCCACGCGGATCATCAACATCAAGGCCGGACGCGTCGGCGGCCATCGCGAAGCCAAACGCGTGCACGACGTCTGCGCCGCGGGCAACGTGCCGGTGTGGTGTGGCGGCATGCTCGAGACCGGGATCGGCCGAGCGCACAACGTGCATCTGGCGTCACTCCCGAATTTCCGCCTGCCGGGGGACGTCTCCGCGTCGGACCGCTACTTCGAGACGGAGCTTATCGGCGAACCGTTCCGGGTCGCGGCGGATGGCACGATCGCCGTCCCGCTCAAGCCGGGTATCGGCGTGACCGTCCTCGAGGATCGCGTGCGCGGGCTCGCGGTGCGCGCCGCCAAATGGCCCGCCTAACGCGCTAGGCCGTCTTCTCCGCTTTTGCGGGCTCCGCGGCCTTTGGCGCGGCGATGACGATCACCTCATCGATCACGGCGCCAAAAGCCTCGACCAGCCGCAGATAGTCGCCCGGGACATAGCGGACGCGCGCGCCGGCGAGGGGACCCGCGGCGTAGACATGCTTGCGGCCCGGAACGAGGTCGTCGGGCTCGGGATGCGTCGCGGCGCGCACCCGCGAACCGGAATGGACGCGGTAGATCTCGCCGGCTCGCACGAAGGCCGGCGAGCCGAACGTGTACACGAACTCCCACGCGATCGGACGCGCGATGTCCTCGGTCCACTTCGGCCGTAGCTGCATCAGGCGCCAATTCGCGAGATCGCCGTCCTCTGTGGCCATGAGCTCCACCCACTCCAGATTCGCGTGCTCTGGCGGGATCTCGATCGAGACGGACCTGATGGTGAGGATCTGCGCCTTGCGGCCCTCACTGGGTCTGAAGTCGGTCATGGCTTCCACCATAATGACGCGTCGTGACGGCGACGACGCGCTCGCTCCTCGCGGAGTTCGTCGGCACGTTCTTCTTCTTCAGCATCGGCGCCGGCGCGATCATCGCCAACGACGTTTCCGGTGGTCAGGTCGGATTGATCGGCGTCGCGCTCGCACATGGCCTCGCCCTCGCGGTCGTGGTGTCGATGTTCGGTCCGACATCGGGCGGACACTTCAATCCTGCGGTCTCGTTCGCGCTCGCGGTCGGCGGCGCGTTCCCCTGGCCGCGGGTACTGCCCTACTGGATCGCACAGCTCGCGGGCGGCATCCTCGCCGGCCTGTTCGCGCTGGCGGTGTATCCGGAGAAGTCGCGGATCGCGACGCATCTCGGCACACCGGCGGTGGCTGCGGGAGTGAGCGATGCGGCCGCGATCCTGCTCGAAGCCGGTCTCACCCTGTTCCTCGTGCTCGCGGTCTTCGGCACCGCCGTGTCGCCGTCAGCGCCGCGGATCGCGGGCTTCGGCATCGGCCTCACGGTGCTCGTCGACATCCTTGCCGGCGGTCCGCTGACGGGCGCCGCGATGAACCCGGCGCGCTATTTCGGCACGGGCATTCCCGCGCTCTTCTTCGAGCGGTGGTGGGTATACGTCGTCGGGCCGCTCGGCGGTGGTCTCCTCGGCGGACTGCTGTGGCGCTATGTCTTCGCGCCAGTGGTCCCGGCGGTGAGCACGCAACGCTGACGGCGCGGCGTTCGCTTCAGCTGGCGATAGCGCTGGTGGTGGTCGGACTGGTGCTGATCGTGTTCGTCTCGGACTCCCTGGCCGCGGTGGTCATCGGGATCCTGGCGATCACCGCCGCGGCATTCCTGGCTATGCGGAGCTAAAACCCCGCCGGGGTGAGCGCCAGCACCTCGACCGTGTCGCCGACGCGGATTGGTCCGGCCGCGCGCACCACGGTGCAGAGCGCACCACGCCTGCCCCGCAGTGAGGCGCGGAAGGCGTCCGGATCTTCGACCGCGAGCATGCCGCCGATGTGCGTACAGGGCTCGCACTCGCCATTGACTCGTAAGGTGAGGGCGCCGGCGCGCAGCAGCGTGCCGGGAACAAGGGCCGATACGCCCGGCAGTCCCTCGATCGTGATCTGCTCGCGAAGATCGCCCGGCCGGAGAGCGTGGGCGTCCAGCGTCGTGCGGTCGACCACGAGCAGCGCCCGGGTCTGCTTCTCGGCGTGCGAATCGCCGATGAGCCCGCCGCCCACGACCGCCCCCGCTTCATCGACCGAACGCGGCTGGACGCAGCGCTGTTCGTGGAGTTGGAGCGCGATGACCCGAGCCATCCGGGAACGAGCGTAGAGGAATGGCGCCCGCTCGCGCGAGCGCCATTCGTGGTCAGCTGATCAGGCCGCGACGGCCGCGGCTACCTGGACCGCGGTGATCTCGAGCTCGAGCTTGATGCGCTCGCTGACGAGCACGCCCCCCGCCTCGAGCGACTGGTTCCACCGCAGGCCGAAGGCGGTCCGATCGATGGAGCCGGTGGCGCTGATGCCGAGGCGCGTTCCGCGCTTCGAGTCGACCATCAGATCGCTGATCTCCGCCTCGAGCGACACCGGTTTGGTGACGTCACGGATGGTCAGGTCGCCGTCGACGCGGAATCGGTCCGGTCCGAGGCGATGCACTCCGCTGACGCGGTAGGTCAGATGCGGGTACTTCTCCGCCTCGAAGAAGTCCGCCGAGCGGAGATGGTTGTCCCGCATCGGCATGCCCGTTTCGACGCTGGCGGCATCGATCACGACCTCCGCTGTTGCCTTCTCCGGCTCCGCCGGATCGAGTTCGATTTCGCCACGAACGCCGCCGAAGCGGCCACGTACGGTCGAGACCATCAGATGCTTTGCCGCGAACCCGATCGACGAATGTATCGGGTCAATCTCCCATTTCATATCGAATACACACTCCTTTGCTGAGACATCTGTTGACGCAACAGCGAAGCCGGTACAATACTTCCCGATAGAAACTAGTTACCAAAAAGTGCGTAAGAGGGGTGCGGAGTGACCACCATTGGGGCGCCCGAGCTACGGCGCGTCGCAGCGAAGCACGTCTGCCCGGTCGAACGAACGCTCGCCATCGTCGGCGCGAAGTGGACGCTCCTCATCCTCCATAACCTGATGGATGGCCCGCGGCGGTTCGGAGAGCTCGAGCGCCTCATCGCTGGCGCCAGCCCGAAGATGCTCACCGCGCGCCTTCGCGAGCTGGAGCAGCTCGGGCTCGTGTCCCGCACCGTGTTCGCAGAAGTGCCGCCGCGCGTGGAGTACGAGCTGACCGACGCCGGGACGAGTCTGAAGCCGATCATCGACTCACTCGCCGACTGGGGCGAGCGTCTCAAGCCAGCTCGTCCGCGATAGGCCGGCGGCATGCCGCGGCGCCGCGAGTTCGCCTACCTGACGACCACAGGCCGCCGCACCGGCCGCGAGCACACCGTCGAGCTCTGTTGCGGCGTCCGCGGCGACACGCTCTATTTCCTCTCCGGGGGCGGTGAGCGCGCCGACTGGATCCGCAACGCAAACGCCGATCCCCGTGTACGCGTGCGCCTCGGCCGCGAGACGGTCCAGGGCTCGGCCCGGTCGATCACCGATCCTGATGAAGAGCTCGCCGCGCGACGCGCGCTGGCCGCGAAGTACGAGGACTGGAGCGCCGGCAAACGACTCTCATCGTGGGCGCGCAGCGCGCTGCCGCTAGCGGTCGACATGCCGCCTGGTGCGATCGCCGACGAGCGCTAGGCGCCGATGATCAGAGCCGAAGCACACGGCCGCGTGAACCTCATGGGCGAGCACACCGACTACAACCTCGGGCTCGTGCTGCCGACGCCGATCCCGCAGCGCACCGTCGTGCAGCTCGAACCGCGCGCCGACGACACAATCCGGATCCGCGCTCGCGGCTTCGGGGAGGTCTCCTACCGCCTCGGCGCCGAAAAGCCGGCGCACGACTGGTCCGACTACGCGAAGGCCTGCACCGCAACGCTCCAGAGCTCCGGCGTCGGATTGCGTGGGTTCGACGCCGAGGTCACCAGCGACGTACCGGTGGGCGCGGGTGTGTCCTCTAGCGCGGCGTTCCTCGTCGCGCTGTTGCGTGCGATCCGCGACGCCTTCGCCCTGCAGTTCGACGACACCACCTTGGCCTTGCTCGCGCAGCGCGCGGAGGTCGAGTTCGTCGGCGCGCGGGTCGGGATCATGGATCAGCTCGCGGCCAGTCGCGGTCACCTCGGCGAAGCGTTGCTCATCGACACCGCCGACCTCTCCGTCGACCGCGTCGAGCTGCCCCTGTCGATCGCGCTCGTGGTGATCGATTCCGGAGTGCGACACGCGCACGCCGGCGGCGGCTACAACACCAGACGCGCCGAGTGCGAGGAGGCGGCGCGCGCGCTCGGCCTACCGTCACTGCGGAACGTGCGCGACCTCGACGCGCTGGAGCGGCTCCCACCACTGCTTGCGCGTCGTGTCCGGCACGTCGTCAGCGAGAACGAGCGCGTGCAGGAAGCCGCGGCTGCGCTGTCCGGCGGGGACGTCGGTCGCCTGGGCCAGCTCTTCGACGCCTCGCACGCCTCGCAGCGCGACGACTTCGACGTCTCCATCCCTGAGGTGGACGCGCTCGCCGCTGCGCTCCGTCACGCCGGCGCGCTGGGTGCGCGCCTCACCGGCGGCGGTTTTGGCGGTTCCGTCGTGGCCGTCGCCGCTTTGGGGACGGAGCGGGAGGTCGCGAAGGCGGCGCGCCTCGCATACGAGCGACAGAGCGGTCGTAAGGCCTCGGTCATCCTGCCGCCGCCATGAGAGGTGGCGTCCGGCTTGCACCGTCGCCAGGCCATGCCTCGCTCGATCTGGAAAGGTGTCATCAGCTTCGGTCTGGTGGCCATTCCGATCCGCGTGTATCTCGCCACCGAGAGCAAGTCCATCCACTTCCGCCTGCTCTGCCCGAAACACAAAGAACCGATCAAGATGCGCCGCTGGTGCGTCGAGGGCGAGCACGAAGTCGCATGGAACGAGGCGCTCCGCGGTTTCGAGATCTCAAAGGGACGCTACGTGATCCTCGACGAGAAAGACCTGGAGAAGATCCCGCTGCCGACGACCAAGGCGATCGAGATCTCGCGCTTCGTCACCGAAGAGGAAGTGCAGGGCGAGCTGTACTTCCAGAGCGCCTACTACCTCGAGCCCGAGAAGGCCGCCGCCAAGCCGTACGCGCTGCTGCGCAAGGCGCTCGATGAATCGAAGCGCCTGGCCATCGCGAAAGTCGCGTTCCGCGATCGCGAGCACCTCTGCGCGCTGCGACCGGTGGACGAGGTGCTCCTGATGAACACGCTGTACTGGCCCGACGAGATCCGCTCCTATCAGGACCTGGACCTTCCGGAGCGCGTGACCGTCAACGCGCGAGAGCTGCAGATGGCGAAGAGCCTCATCGACGCCATGACCGCCGAGTTCGATCCGTCCGAATTCAAGGATGAGTACCGCGAGGCGCTGCTCGAGCTGATCAAGGCCAAACAGAAGGGCAAGGAAGAGATCGTCGAGGTCGAAGAGCCAGAGCCGACGGCCGTCGCGGATCTCATGGACGCGCTGAAACGCTCGGTCGAGGCCACCAAGAAGGGCGAGCGCGCGCGAAAGGCCGGCCGCAAGCCGCGCGCGGCATAGCGCGCGGACCGCACCTCAGCTCGCCAGCGACAGGCGCATCTGCTCCGGTCCACGTTCGGGCTCGCCGCGGGGGTCGTCGCCGAAGCGATACCGCAGCTTGAGCCGCTCGATGCGTCGATCGATATCAGCTGCGTAGCGGGGATCGGCATGCTGTCCTCTGGTATAGAGCGCGCGCTGGCTCTCCAGCAGGGCCGGGAACTCCGCGAGCAGGAAGGCGAAGTAGTAGTCCTTGACGTGCGGGTCGAGCTTCAGCAGCCGGGGATGCAGAAAGCACGCGTCGTTCGCCGCGGCGGCGAGGATCACGGCTTCGAGGGACTCTTCGGAGTCAGACAGGCCGGGCAGGATCGGCGCGACCAGTACGCCGGCGCTGACGCCGGCCTGGCGCAGCCGGCGCAGGCCCTCGAGTCGCTTCGCCGGCGGCGGCGCCAGCGGCTCGACGCGGCGCGCGAGATCAGGGTCAACGCTGCCGATGCTGAAGTAGACGCGGACCGACGTCCGCGCCGCGAGGCGAGCGAGCAGGTCCGCGTCGCGGACGATCATCGCGGACTTGGTGACGATCGAGAGCGGCATGGGATGCTCGACCAACGCTTCGAGTGACTTCCTGGTCAATCGATACCGCCCCTCCGCGGCCTGGTACGGATCCGTCGCCGTCCCGAGCGCGATGCTGCCGCTGCGTTTCGGGCCCGACAGCTCGGCGCGCAGCACCTCCGCGAAGTTGAGCTTGACCTCGATCTGGCTGTCGAAACCGCGTCCGAGGTCGCGCCGCATCTTGGCGTGGTACTCGCGCGCGTAGCAGTAGGTGCAGCCGGCGGTGCAGCCCCGGTACGGATTGAGGCTCCAGTCGAACGGCATCCCCTGGACCCGCGTCATCGCGGTCTTGCACGTGATCGGCGTGTAACTCGCGAAAGCCATCCGCGCTCCCCACGAACCGGTTATCGACACTATAGAACATTTGTTCTCAATGCGGCGTGGCACCCCTAGTGCAGCCCCGGCGCAATCAACACCTGCGCGTGGAGGGAATGTCATGCCTGCTACGCCGATCACCGACTGGGGCACGGCCTTCATGACCTCGATGGCCGCGGCGCTCGCGCTCCTGCTCGGTGGTATCCCCAAGCTCATCGCCTTCGCGCTCATCCTCATCGTCGGCTGGATCATCGCCAGCATCGTCGGCGGCGCCGTCAGCCGGCTGCTGCAGACGATCCAATTCGAACGGTTCGCCGAACGCTCCGGCCTGCGTGGGTTTGTGCGCCAGATGGGCGTGCAACTCGGCGCGTCCCAGCTCGTCGGCGAGCTGGCGAAATGGCTGATCCGCGTCGTCACGCTCGTCGTCGCCTTTGACGCGCTCGGCCTTCCGGCGGTGTCCCAAGCCCTGCAGAGCCTGCTGCTGTGGCTGCCGAACCTCGTTGTCGCGATCGTCGTGCTCGTGCTCGGCGGTCTCGCGGCGACAGCACTCTCGCGCCTGGTGCGAGGCGCGACTGCGGAGGCCGGCTTCAGCAATCCCGGTCTTCTGGCCACGATCACCAGCGTCGCGGTCTTGGCCTTTGCGGTCCTGATCGCGGTGAACCAGATCGGCGTGGCTGCGAACATCGTGAACATCCTCTTCACTGGCATCGTCGCGGCAGCCGCGTTAGCCTTCGGCCTCGCGTTCGGGCTTGGCGGCCGTGACGTCGCCAACGGCATCCTGACCAGTTGGTATCAGGGCGGCGCGAACGTCGGAGCTCGTACGAACCGCGTCGTCGCCGCCGCGCGCGAGCAGGCTGCGGCCACCGAGCCCGGCGCCACACGCCGCATGACCGAGCCTGCGGAGAACGGCGATCTCGTCCCACCCGCGGAGCGCACGCGCCGCTAATCCCGCGCGCGCCAACAAAAGAAGCGGCGGCTCATCAAAATGGCCGCCGCTTCGTCACGTTGTGAGGCGGAGTCTTAGTGGCCGACGCCGAGCAGGAACAGCAGGATGATCAGGCCGAGGGGAACACCCAGCAGCCACAGCAGGATGAGGATCATCTTTGGTTACCTCCGTTAGCGCACGCCGATACGACGCGCGTCGGTCTCGTGCGTGACGAGATCGCGGCGCCGCTCGAGCGCGAGCGTCATAGGCTCGCCCGACGCCATCCAGCCACCGATCACAGAACCGATGAGGCCGATGAGCAAGCCGGCGACGGCGAATCGCGCCGCGTTTTCGGCCGCTGCAGCCGGGATGTTCTGCACCGCGGGCTGTCCGAGCGGGACGGCAAGGCCGGAGAACCAGCCACCGAGATAGGAAGCGCCGCCAAGTGCGATCGCAATCAGCAGGATCGGGATCCCCGACAGCCACACCAGAGCGCCGTGCAGTAGCGCCGGCTCGGCACGGGTGAAGCCGGCGATCTTTCCGGCGACCCACCCGCCGACGACGCCCGAGAAGAACGCGCCGACGACGGCGAACAGCGCTCCGAGGAGCGTGACGTCGCCGTAGCGATTGATGGGCGCGGGCGCGCCGGTCTGATGCGCGCCGACGGCGATACCGGTGAGACCGATGACCACGGCGACTGCCAACCCAGCGAGCACACCGACCCAGACTGCGCTCCAGTACACGGGCCAGGCACGCCAGGGCTCGCCGCGCCGAACGACAGTGACGTCCGCGTCGCTACGCATAAAGCCCTCCTCGCGATAGATGCAGGCAGCAAATGCAGCCGCTGTGCCAGTGGCACCTTTGAAGAAGGGCTCGCTTCGGTGAGGATCGGTCAGGCGTGCGGAGGTCGCGGGTGAGTTACGCCGAAGCGGACGCCTGCACGAAGTAGCTTTCGCACGCCAACGTCAGCAGCTCCGGTGAGAACGCGGGAGGCTCCTCGCGGTACGCCGCCATGTCGACGAGCTGCTCGACGATGTCGCGCGGATGACACGAGCGCGGGATGATGCGCCGCTCGGCGCAATACGACAAGACCGTCGCGACCGCCTGCGGTTGGAAGGCGACGCCGGCGCGCTCGCAGACGCGGCGGAAGATTTCGGCGTACTCCTCCGGCGTGGGCGAATCGATGCGCAGCTTGTACCGAATGCGCCGCAGGAACGCCTCGTCGACAAGATCCGCCGGTGCGAGGTTCGTGGCGAAGACGAGCAGAAGCTCGAACGGAAGCTCGACCTTGGCGCCGTTGTGCAGCGTGTAGTAATCGACGCCGCGATCGAGCGGGACGATCCAGCGGTTCAGCAGCTCGGCCGGCGGCACCCGTTGCCTGCCGAAGTCGTCGATCAGCAAGATGCCGCCAGTCGCTTTCAACTGCAGCGACGCGTGATGGATTCGCGAGCTGGCCTGATATCCGAGATCGAGCAGCTCGAGGGTGAGCTCGCCGCCGGCGACGACGAGCGGGCGCGCGACCGCGATCCAGCGCGCGTCCATGCGCGTCCCGTCCGGAACGGGGAGCGGACGGTGATGCACCGGGTCGTAGACGCGCACGATCTGATCGTCGACCAGCACCGCGTGCGGCATCAGCACGGCTCCGGGTTGTGCCTTTCCAAGTACTTCGGCGATCGTGGTCTTGCCGTTGCCAGGAGGGCCGAAGATGAACAGCGAGCGACCGCGGTTGAATGCCGGTCCGAGCGCATCGAGGACGCGTCGCGGCAGCACCAGATTCGCGAACGCTCGCTCGAAATCGGCGCGCCGCAGACGCGAGCGCACGCCGGCTTGGGCGCGAATGCTGGCGATGTAGTCGGTGACCGGCACCGGCGCGGGTCCGAGGTATTCGTTGCGCTCGAGCGCCTCGCGCGCCCGCATCTCGCCGGCTTCGGAGAGCCCGTATTCGAATGTCGAGGACGCGACGGCGGCGCTGCGACGGACTTCGGCCAGCCGCTCCGCCTTCAAGAATTCGAGGACGTTGTCGACGACGTGTCGCAACGGCAGTCCCAGGATCTGCGCCACGTCCGTGGCTGTGACCTGTCCGCGGCGGTAGAGCGCTTTCAGGACGAGGTCGACGAGAACGATGAAAGGAAGGCCGGTCTCGGCGATGGAGGCCGGTTCCCGCGGGACGGCTGGCGCCGCCGGAGCTGAAGCCGGGGCAGCCCTCGGGGCGCTCAGGACTTCGGTCGCCGTCTTCACAGGTCCTCCGTTTTCGGTCGCCGCGGGGCCGGGGTCCCATCCAGCCCTGGCGCGCGATCGTAAGGGCGACGGTCTGCAAAAGTCATCACTCCCCCGGTGGTACTAGGCATGGCGGCGGGGGACGTGGCAGTGGCGAGGTGGTGCGCGTGACCGCGCGGAGGTCAAAAGCGCGAAAAGGAGCGGTGAGACCGTCTAACGGGTGGCTCGTTCGGAGTGTTAGGACAGAGTCGTAGCTGCAAGGTCGCTCGGCGCGATGAACACTTGAGGCACAAGCGAGCGGCGCCGATTCAGCAGCGTTCGCGAGCAGCCGCGTCCCCCGCGCGCACGTCATGATCCTGTCGTCCACCGTCGATGCGAGAATTGAGTCGGGGCCGCTAGCTCAACGGCAGAGCAGGAGACTTTTAATCTCTTGGTTCCGGGTTCGAGTCCCGGGCGGCTCACCGCAGACCGGCAATCAGTCAAGTCATCGGCGCCGCGCTACGCTTCGACTGGATGCCAACGAAAAAAGGAACGGTCAAGGCCACAAAGGACACCGGCAAAAAGGCGCCGGCGCGCCGCTCGCGCAAGCCCCAGGAACCTCGCGGCCCGGAGCCGCACGAAAGTCTGATCGACTCCGGCGGTACGGACATGGCGATGCTGTCCGCCCAGGTCGAGCAGGCCGGTGGGGCGGTCCTCGGCGCATATCGCGATCCGTACGCCGGGGCGCCGCTGCTGCTGGCTTCACTGCCGCTGCGCAAAGTGGAGCCGACGCCGTTCCAACGCGACCTGTCGAAGACGCATGCTGACCGCCTGATGGAAGCCATCGGCGCCGCCGGCCTGTTCCTCGATCCGGTCATCGCCTCACCGGCGGACGGCGGCTACTGGACCCCCAACGGCAGGCATCGTCTCGAGGCCGCGCGCCGGTTGGGGATGCGCGCGATCACCGCGCTCATCGTTCCGGACGAAAAGATCGCCTACCGCATCCTGGCGCTGAACACCGAGAAGGCGCACAACCTGCGCGATCGCTCCATGGAGGTCATCCGCATGGCGCAGCGGCTGGCGAAAGAACAACCGAAGACGAAGGAAGCCGACCACGCGGTCACCTTCGAGTCGCCGGCGTTCCTCACGCTCGGCTCGGTCTACGAGCAGCGGACGCGCTTTGCCGGCTCGTCGTACCAATCGATGCTCCGACGGGTCGACCGTTTCCTCGATCAACCGCTCCCGAAAGCGCTGCGGCAGCGTGAGCAATGGGCGGTCCGCCTGATGGATATCGACGATCGCGTCGCGGCGCACGTGAAGACGATGCAGGAGCTGGGCTTCAAGAGCCCGTACCTGCGCGCGCTCATCGTCGCGCGGTGCAATCCGGTGCGGTGGGTGCGCTTATCGACGAAGAAGGACGCGCCGCCGCCGATGTCGATGGCCGAGGCGCTGACGCGCATGGCCGCGAACGTCAGGAAGTTCGATCCCAAGAGCGTGAAACCGGGCGACCTCGCTCTCGTCGCCGCGATGTCGGGGTCGGCAGCGGAGGAGTAGCGGCTAGCGGAGCCCTTCCGCCACGAATGCGGCGATGAGCTCCAGGACCTCTTCTCCGTACTTGGCTTTGAACATCGCCTTCGAATGCTCTCGCCCGGGAAACAGGCGCAGCGTCTTCGGCTCCTCGGCATCGGTGAAGGCCTGCGTCACCGCGGCCGCCGCGCCGAGCGAGTCGCGCTCGGCGCAGACGAAAAGCTTGCGCCCGAGGATCCGTTTCGCGTCGCCGTCAGAGAGCGCCCGGACCGGCGCGCTGATGGCGACGACGGATTCGGGCGACACGGCGGCGGAAGCCATCAGCACCGCATGCCCGCCCATCGACGCTCCGACCAACGCGACTTCACGCGCGCCGCTGGAGCGAAGCCAGGCCGCGGCATTCCGCACATCGACGGGCGCGCTGTTGCGGTTCGTCCTGCCGCTCGAGCCGTCATAGCCGCGAAAGTTCAGGGCCAGGACGGCGAGGCCGCGCTTGGTGAAGCGGCCGGGGATTTCGCCCCAGCCCGAGGCATCCCAGTTCGCGCCGTGACACAGCAGCGCGGCACGTGAGGACGGCAACTCGCCGTGGAGCGCGGCGACCAGCGTCGCGCCCTCCGATTCGAGCCGGACCTCACGCGCCACATGGAGAGCATCGCACGCGAGGACGTGTCGCGGGCTAGGCCTCGCCTCGAGCGCCGGCTCGCCACAACATCAGACCGCTGGCCGTCAGCATCGTCAGCAGCATCGCGACGGGAATCGCGGCCGCGAGATCGAGTCCGAGGGCCATGTAGGGCGTGTACTGCGCGAGTCCGAGCGCGTCCCGATCGACCGCGCGTGCCGCGACGACGACGAGGACGACGAACGCCAGCACGAGCACGATCAGCGAAAAGAATCGAGTCGGGATCTGCGGCAGCTTCGCACCGCGGGGCAGGCTCAGCAGCAGACCGGCGAGGAGCAGTGCGCCGCAGGTCGGCAGATAGACCGTGCCGAGCAGCTCGAGCAGCCAGTAGAACGTCGAACCGTCGCCGGTCGCGCGCAGGTGTTCGAATGCGACGGCGAGGTCGAAGGCCCGGGCGATCGACAGCCCGAGCGCGACGAGACCAGCGAGGGCCAACAGTTGCGCAAGGGTGTGCTTCATGGCGACACGCTCGCCCAAAAGTGCGGTTGGGCGCAATCCGTGATCGGTACTAGCCCGATCGTCCTCCCGCGCCGTCATGTCGCGACGCCGCATCGGCGGCCTGGCGCAGCTTGGCCAGCCGCTGCGGGCGCTCGCGGGCAAAGCGCTCGACGCCGGCAAGGAGATGTTCGGGATCAAGATGGGCCTCGGCGATGACCTCGTCGACCGTCCCGCCGGTGCGCCAGCGCGCGTCCCAGTCGGACGTCAGCGAATACTCCGCGACGACGTCGTTCTTGATCCAGTCACGCATCGTGCGCAACGCGCGATTGGTGATCGTCATGGCGTCGTGCCAGTCGGCGAGCGAGACAGTCCGTTCGCGGTATGCGGCGTCCTGCAGCGCGAAGAGCTGCGGGCTGATCGCGGCCACGATCTTGACGTTCAGCCCCCTCTCGTCGAGCTTCGGGAGCAGCTTCACCAGGTTCGCCGTCGTCATCGTGCCCTGCACGAAGATCGCGCCGTGACGCTCGCCGGGCTTGAACTCACGCATCACGTACGCGCCGCGCGCGGCGGCGAAGTGCGACGGCATGCCGAGCGCGGCGCGATCGGGGATCTCGATCGCCGGACGCGTCAGGTGCAGGGCGACGATCGGGGCGTTCTCGCGAAAGGCCGCCGCCAGCACGACGGGGACCTCGTTGTGCTCCCACGGATGCACGTCGATGACGTGTCCATCGGGGAAAAGCTGCGTCACGCCGGTCTCGAAGATGCCGAAGTGCGTCCGCGAGTCCTCCGCGGTCTCCGGGCCGGAGTGGCCCGCTACCCACAGCACCTTGCCCACTTTTAGCTCGCAGTCCTGCGCCAGTTGGCTGAACAGCCGCATCTCGCCGTACTTCAAATAGGAGAAGGAGCCGTACGTCGAGCACGCGCCGTAGAAGCCGTCGAACTCGCTGAACGGGTCCGCGCCCAGGTTGACCGAGGCGATGCCGCAGGCGACGCCGGCGTTGGTGAACTCGGTGATCTGCTGCGGCAGCAGCGTGCCGCGCGGATTGCGCTCGCGCTCGTACCAGCCCCAGCCCTCGACGTCGTCGAAGCCCTTCATGAAGCCGGCGATGTTCGTCGACTCGGCCAAGTCCGCCGACATCGCGATGAAGAGCGGACGGCCGTATTCCTTCCTCGCGAAGGAGTTGATCCACGAGCCCCAGGTCGAGAACGCCGCGCGGTTCGCCTTCTTCTCGCCGGGTTTGGCCCACACCGAGTCCGGATAGCGCTCGAAGTCGTACAGGCGCTCGTCGGCGAAGATCCGCTGGGCCCTGCCACCGAGATTGAAGCTCGGCAGACGCTCCGGGACTTCGGACGCGACCTCCGCCAGCCGGTCGCTCAGGTACTCCACCAGCAGGGCGTCGTCACGCATGACGCCGATCGCGACCTCGAAGTTGCGGCGGGCCTGGCGCTTCAGCTCCGCCGGGTCCTTGGGCGGCGGCTGATCGACGCCTTCGTACGCGACACCGTATTTCGCCATGAACTGCTTGCGCACCGCCCAGAAGGGTTCGCTGTTCATCGGATGCGGCGTGCCGTGCGACTTGTAGTCGTACTTGCCGTAGCCGCGGCCCTTGCGCGTCTTGAACCATGCCATGCTCGGCGTCTTCGAGGGGTTGTCACCCCGCGCCAGCTCGAGCACCGTGCGCGTGACCTCGTCCCACTCCGAGCCGTGCTCCGTGCCCATCACGCGCCAGCCGTACGGCGCGAACCAGTCCTCCGGCACGCCGTGCACGACCGAGGACAGCGCGTTCTCGTCGATGCCGAAGTCGTTCCAGTCGACCAGGAAGGCGAGGTTCGACAGGCCCAGTCCCCACGCCGAGTTCTTGCTCTCGTGTGCCGCGCCGGGCGTGAGTCCGCCCTCGCCCTCGAAGACGAAGACCTTGACCTCTTCGGCGCCGGCGAGACGGAGCGCGACCGCCTGCCCGACCGACGGCGGCATGCCGTGCCCCGACGGTCCGGTGTTGGCCTTCAGAAAGAGGGTCTTGCCGGCGAACTCGGCATGCCCCGGCAATCCCTGATTGCGGCGGAGGAGGAGCAGGTCCTCCCAGGTGAGCGCGAACCTGCCGTCGAAGGGGAAGGCGAACGCCGGATCGCCGTCGCTGGCCCGGCGTGCGCGCATGGCCTCGTTCAGCACGGCCAGGGTGGCGTAGACCAACGGCACGGTATGACCGGCGGAGAGCACAAAGCGGTCGGCGAAGGGGCGCCACGGCTGCAGCACGTCCCAGCGCATCGCGCCCGACAGCATCAGCGACAGCAGCATGTGGACTTTGGACCGCGAGCCACCGGGATGCCCGGACTGCCGGTAATTCAGCGCGAGGTCGATCATCTCGTCGACCAGGTCCTTGGTCTTCTCCCAGTGTGCGAACGCGCGCTCGGCGCGCGCGTACAGGGCCGGAACCGTGCGTTCCTGGAGCGTCGCCACGGGTAAAGACTAAACGGACGAGCGACGCCACACATACAGTGGCGTGCCGTGAAACGCGACCGTGTCGTCGAGCACAACCGACGCATGTGGGATCGACTCGCGAAGGCCGGCATTCCGTACACGCGGCCGCTCGGCCGGCCGCCGCGTTCGCGCGAGGGCATGCGGCGCTTCATCGATCCGCGCGGCCGGCTTCGCGCCGTGACGCTCGCGGGCGCTCGCGTCCTGGCGCTCGCGGCCGGAGGCGGCTGGGACCCGGTGGTGTTCGCCAAGCTCGGCGCCGCCGTAACGCTGCTCGACATCTCCACGCGCCAGCTTCGAACGGTGCGCGAGCTGGCGAAGCGCGAGGGCGTGCGGATGCGATTCGTGCAGGGCGACATGCGGGACCTGTCGCGGTTCGAGGCCGGGTCTTTCGATCTGGTCTGGCACTGCCACTCGCTCGTCTTCGTGCGCCAGGCGGCGCGAGTGATCCGCGAGGTCGCCCGGGTCCTTGCTCCCGGCGGCATCTACGTGCTGTCGACGATGCATCCGACGACGCTCCGGCTGTACGGCACCTATCGCGACGGCGGCTGGCGGCCCCGGACCTCGTACTTCGACGACAGCGCCGTCCCCCACTACACGGTGGAGGACGCGACCTGGGATTTCGGGGAGACGAAGGTGTACGCGCCGACGATCGAATTCGGTCATACGTTCGAAACGATCATCAACGCCTTGTCCGGCGCGGACCTCGTGACCGAGGGCCTCTGGGAGTTCTCGCCGAATCCGCCCGATCCCGAGGCGGCTCCGGGCAGCGACGACCACCTGGAAACACTCTTCCCGGCCTTCATCGAGGTCCGCGCCCGGAAGAACAAGCGGCCCTAGCGCGTCTGTCGGGCTAACATGCGAGGTCCTCGTGGGGAGCTTCCGGGTGCCGCGCCTATCCGCGGTCGTTGCCGCCTGCGCTGCCGGTGCCGTGTCGATCGTCGCCGTCGCCGTCGTCGTCATCGCGATCCAGTTCACGCGAACAATCGTCAGCGTTTCGAGTGATCCATTGCGCGATCTCGACGTGCGCGTGGTGCCGTCGCAGACACCGTCGAGCGGAGTCACAGGAATGATCGCGCGCGGCGAGCGGATCAATGTGCTGCTGCTCGGATATGGCGGCGCGGGTCATGACGGCGCGTTCCTGACCGACAGCCTGATGATCGCGTCGATCGAGCCACAGACGGCGGCGGTCACGTTGTTCTCGATCCCAAGGGACCTGTGGGTGACGATCTCGAAGAGCAAGTACTCGGGAACGTTCGAGGCCAAGATCAACGAAGCATTCTCGGTCGGAGCCAGCGCCGGCGACAGGGACGAAGGCATCCGCGTCGCCGTCGCCACGATCGAAAGCGTGCTCGGCATCCCGATCGATCGCACCATCGCGTTGGACTTCCGCGCCTTCCGCACGGTCGTCGACGCGATCGGCGGCATCGACGTCACCGTCGATCGCTCCTTCGTCTCGATGTACCCGAAGAACGACGACCCGAGCGTCGACGCTTCGTGGATCGAGATCTCGTTCGCCGCCGGGGCGCAGCACATGGACGGCGAGACGGCGCTCCGTTACGCCCGTGCCCGATACAGCGACGGCCCGGAAGGCTCCGACTTCGCGCGCGCGAAGCGGCAGCAGAAGGTGATCCTCGGGGCGAAGGACCGGATCGTGTCCGCCGACGTCTTCACCAAGCTCTTCGGCCTGACGGAAGCATTGCGCGACAACGTGCGGACCGACCTCTCGCTCTCGGACATCCAGGCGCTGGCGTCGTTCGCGCGAGCCTACGACGACGAGCGGACGGTCAAGGCCGCCCTCTCCACCGACAACGTCTTGCAGAACGGCTACAGCAAGCAAACCGGCTACGCGTTGTGGCCGAAGGTTGAGGGCTGGCGCGAGGTGCACGCGTACGCGGAGCGCGCGATCGGATTCTCGGCGAGCCTGTCAGAGAACCCGCAGATCGTCGTGCTCGTGTCCGGGGAGCGCGTGGCGATCGGAGCGCAAGCCGCGCGGCGCCTCACCGACCTCGGCCTGCGGGCTCGTGTCGATGCCACCGACAGCGAAGCGCCGGCGGGGACGACGATCAGCGAGGCCATCAGCGTCGCCGACTCGACGGCGCAGTTCCTGTCGGACTACTTCACCGACTCGCTGATCGCGACCGCGAGCGCTCCGGGGCTGATCGTGATCAGGCTCGGCCTGGACTGGGCGCCACCGCTCGAGTTTGCCGCGCCGAATGAGGCGCCCACGCCGACGCCCGGGGCGACGCCTGAGCCGGAACGGATCGCGGTGCCGACGCTACGGGCAAATGCTCCGCCGACCCGGCCGACGCCGAAGCGCTAGGCCGACGCCTGTGGCGGCCGCAGCCGCTCCGCCGCCTCGCGGCTGGCCTCGGCGTACTGCTGCGCCATCTCCATCAGCTTGCGGCCGGCGGTCGGGATGTTGATCGCCCAGCCGACCCCGACCACATGCTCGCTGAACACCCGATCCGAGTCCGGATTCCAGTACGCCTTTCGGATCTTCGCCAGCGTCGGAACGCGGAAGTCATACGGCACCATGCCGGCGACCCTTCCGTGCCAGGTGCGCAGGGTCGGGGGCTTCTTCAGCTCCTGGTATACCGCCGCGGCGACGGTCGCCCAGAACAGCAATCGCGCGGCCTTGAACAGATCACGCACTTCGTGCTCCTCCCTTTGTACCGAACACGCCCGCAGGCGTCGTGCCAGGCTTGACCGCGGCGATGCCGCGGTCGCAGAGCGGACATGCGGCGGGGTCGAACGTTTCGATCGTCGTCGTCCACAGCGCGAGCAAGGGCACGCCGCCAAGATCCGCACCGCCGGAGCGATCTACGAGCACGGCCACTTGCGCCGCCTTCCCACCGGATCGACGGACCGCGTCGAGCGTCTCGCTGACCGAGCCTCCGGTCGAAAGGATGTCGTCCACTACCAGCACTCGGTCCGACGTCGTGATCGTTTGGCCACGGCGGAAGGCGCGACCGGCACGTCCGTCCTCGCGCTCCGCGAACAGCGCGCGGCTGCCGATCTGGCGGCCCACTTCGTGCGCGAGAATCATGCCGCCCGTGGTCGGACCGACGACGACGTCGATCGGATCGCGCAATCGCTCGACGATCGCGGCACACAGACGCTCGGTCAGTCGCGGGTGTTCGAAGATGCGGAACTTCTCCAGGTATCGGGCCGAATGCCTCCCGGAGGAGAGCACGAAATGGCCTTCGAGCAAGGCTCCGGCTTCGCGAAAGATGCGCTCGACTTCGTCCGGCGTCATCGCGCGAATGATGTCATCCTCTTCGCGCACGAGCGCGCGTGAAGATCATCGACGTCACTCTGACGCTGCGACCTGACATGCCGACGTGGCCGGGACAACCCGCGCCGTCGTTGACGCCGCACTCGCGCATCGCGCAGGGCGGCTCCTCGAATGTCTCGATCCTCAGCCTTGGCGACCACACCGGCACGCACGTCGATCCGCCGCTGCACATGCTCGAGGGCGGATACGCCGCCGAGCGGCTGCCGCTGCCGCCGATGTTCGGTCTGTGCCGCGTGCTGCGCTACGACGGTGATGGACACATCGGTGCCGCCTGGCTCGAGCGGCAGTCACTGCCATCGTCGGTGTCGCGCGTGCTTTTTCGCACCAGAAACAGCGAGCACTGGCGGCGTGGTGACAATGAGTTCGACAAGACCTTCACCGCCCTGGATCCAACCGCGGGCGCGTGGCTTGCCGCTCGCGACATCGTCCTCGTCGGCGTCGACTATCTCTCGATCGAGCCATTCGGCTCGAGCCCGATCGGCCATCCGGTGCACAAAGCGTTGCTCGGCAAAGGCGTGATCGTCGTCGAAGGCCTGGACCTCCACGAGGTCGATCCGGGCGACTACGACATCGCCTGCCTGCCCTTGAAGATCCTGGCTGGAGACGGCGCGCCCGCCCGCGTCGTGCTGATGCGCCGATGAGCGACGCCTACACGCCGCGACGCGATGATCGTTTCACCTGCGGACTGTGGTGCACGGCGTACGGCGGCCGCGAGGTGTTCGGCCGCGAGGTGCGACCGGCACTGGATCCGATCGAGAACATCCGCGGGCTCGCGAAGGTCGGCTGCTACGGCTTCAACTTCCACGATGACGACCTCGTGCCATTCGGAGCGCCACTCTCGGAGCGCGACGAGATCGTCAAGCGTGCGAAGGCGGCAATGCGCGACGAAGGCATCGTCAACGCCATGGTCACCTGCAACATGTTCGAGCACCCGGTGTTCAAGGATGGCGCGCTGACCTCGAACGACGTGCGTATCCGGGCCTACGCGCTGCAGAAAGCGATGCGGGCGATCGATCTCGGCGCCGAGCTCGGCGCGAAGGTGTACGTGATGTGGGGTGGCCGCGAGGGCCTCGAGGTCGAGGCGTCGAAGGATCCGCGGGAGTCCATCAAGCGCTACCGCGAAGGCGTGGAGTTCCTGGGGCACTACATTCTCGAGAACAACTACGGCATGCGCGTGGCCATGGAACCGAAGCCGAACGAGCCGCGCGGCGACATCTTCCTGGCGAGCGTCGGCCACATCCTCGGCTTCATCGCCACGCTCGACCGCACGGTGCAGCCGATCGTCGGCGTGAATCCCGAGATACAGCACTCGCGCATGGCCGGCCTGAACACGGTGCACGAGCTGGGACAGGCCCTCGAGGCGGGAAAGCTTTTCCACCTCGATTTGGGCGCGCAGAAGCCGACCCGTTACGACCAGGACCTGCGCTTCGGGTCGGAAGACATGAAGGAGACGTTCTTCATCGTGCATCTGCTCGAGTCGACCTGGTGGGACGGCACGCGGGCGTTCGACGTGAAACCGTACCGACAGGATTCGGCCGACGAGGTCTGGGATCTCGTACGCGGCTGCATCCGCAGCTACCTCATCCTGCGCGAGCGCGCCAAGCGGTTCGACGCCGATGCCGAGATCCAGCAGCTGCTGCAGGCCCTTCAGGTGACCGATGGGGAGCTCGGCGCGCTCCTGAAGTGGTCGCCCCAGAACGCGAAGGCGCTCAAGGAGCGCCGCTTCGATCCCGACGATCTGGCGCGGCGCCGGCTGAACTACCAGCGCCTGGACCAGCTCGTGTTCGAGCTGCTTGCGGGCGTGCGCTGACGAGTCGAAGCGACAGCGTCAGACGGAAGGTCGCGCTGCTGCGCGAGGTGCTCGAGCGGCGCGGGTTCGCCTCGGCCGCGCTGACGACGCGACGGAACTTCGCCTGGCTGACCGACGGCGGCGACGCGCACGTCGCCGGTGCGACGGATGAAAGCGTCGCCGCGATCGTGGTGACCGCGCGGGAAGTCCATGTCGTCACGACCGTGATCGAGGCCGGCCGACTCGCGGACGAGGAGCTCGCGGACACGGACCTAGCAGTCGAGTCCGTGCCGTGGCCGGATGGTCTGCAGACGCACCTGCGCGACCTGTCGGCGCCGGTGGCGCACGATGCCGACATCGAGGCCGAGCTACGGCACGTTCGCGCGCGCCTTACCGCCGAAGAGGAGGAGCGTCTGGTCTGGCTCGGAGCTCGCGCCGCGCGCGCCGTTACGGATGCCTTCCTGGCGACGCGTCCGGGCGATCTCGAGACCGTCGTTGCCGAACGCATGGCGCTGCGGCTCGCGGACGACGGCGTGAACGCGCCGGTGCTGCTGGTGGCGAGCGACGAGCGGATTGCGCGATACCGCCATCCATTGCCGAAGCCGAAGCGTGTCGAGCGCACGCTGCTGCTGGTCCTCTGCGCCGAGTGGCGCGGTCTGTACGCGGCGCTCACGCGTCAGGGTGCGCTCCGCGGGAGCTTCGACGCGGACACGCGACGGCGCTTCGCGGCAGCGCGGCAGATCGAGGTCGCGTTCAACGACGCGACCATTCCCGGGCGGACGCTGGGCGAGGTGTTCGCGATCGGCATCGAGGCCTATCGCACTGCTGGGTACGCGGATGAATGGCGGCTGCATCATCAGGGCGGCACGATCGCCTACCGCGGGCGAGAGATCCTGGGCACACCAGATGAGCGCGAGGGCGTCGATCCCGGGATGGCGTTCGCGTGGAACCCGTCGTTGACCGGCGCCAAGGTGGAAGACACGCTGCTGTTGCGACGCGACGGCCCTCGCGCGTTCGTCACGCGCGACGAATCATGGCCGCTCGATGCGAGCGGCGGCCCGGCGCTGTGGGACGATCGGTAGTGAGCTAGCGCCGGCCGTAGACGGAGCCCGAGCCGGCCCGGCCGATCGCGTACGAACCAACGCGGACTTTTTCAGCGAGCTCCGCGGTGAGCGGCAGCTTGACGGTCTCGGTGCGGCAGCGGATCACGAGCTTCTGACCGGAGTTGAAGAAGCCCGACTTCTCCACGCGCACTTCGAGGACATCGCTCCACGGAATTCGCTTGACGCCGGACACGTCGCGGATCCAGATGGCTTCGTCGGCCACCAAGACCTTCTTCGAAAACATCGCCATCCTCCCTGCCCCCTGACTTTCCCTACGCCCTGCTGCATATGCAACGCGGCGCGACAACCGCGGTAAATGGGTCGAAAGTCACCCGGTACCCATTACCATCCCGCACGTGGCCGTAATCCCACGGAACCTGGTCCGGCGCGCGGAGCAATTGCGTATCTTCGGGGAGGATCGCCTCGTCGCGGTCATCCGCACGGCCATAACGGAGGATGCGCTGGTCACGGCCCGCGCCGTCGCTTCGGCCGGCGTGCGGCTGATCGAGATCACCATGACGATCCCGGATGCCGACGAGGCCATCGCCGCGCTGAGCGAGGAGCTGCCGGATCGGGTCATCGGCGCCGGCACGGTGCTGTCACGCGCGCAGGCCGAGGCCGCGATGCTCGCTGGCGCGCGGTTCCTGGTGAGCCCCTGCATGTTGCCCGAGCTCGTCGAGGTCGCCCGCGCGCACGATGGGATGAGCATGCTCGGCACGCTGACTCCCACCGAGATCGTGCAGGCTGCGCGTGCGGGCTCGGACTTTATCAAGATCTTTCCGGTGCAGCCCGTCGGCGGTCCGGCGTACGTCCGCGGCATCACGCGTGCGTTGCGAGACCTGCCGCTCGTCGCCACCGGCAACATCGAGCTCAGCGAGATCCGCGCGTACTTCGACGCCGGCTGCGTCGGTTTCGGGATTAGCACGCCGATGACGCGGCCCGACCTCATCGCCACCGGCGACGTCGACGGTGTGACGCGTGTCGCGAGCGCGTTCTTGAGCGCCACGCGACGCGCTGGCGCCGCCGGCAACTAGGCCGACGGTCTCATCGCGTTCTTAGCTTTCGCATAGCGTTCGGCACGGCGCGGCCGATATGCTCGGGTGTGATGCGTGTCGTGCGACAGCCGCTCGCGCTCGCGGGGGCGGCCATCGTCGTGGCCGTCGCGCTCGTGGTCGTGGTCGCGAAAGGGTTGAGCACTGGGTCGCCGGGCCCGAGCCCCACACCGGTCACGTCAAAGGCACCGCCGAACTACAACTTCATCCTGGCCACGCCCGCGGGCATGCTCGCGCTCGACTCGAAGGGCGCGGTGATCGGCCAGGTGACGACGCTGCCGAAGGACTCGGCGCCGTCCTATCCGTCGTTGATGCCGGATCGGAAGACGCTCGTATTCGGCATCACCCTCAGCG
The DNA here is from genome assembly GCA_005881435.1 of Chloroflexota bacterium. Taxonomy (GTDB): domain Bacteria; phylum Chloroflexota; class Limnocylindria; order P2-11E; family CF-107; genus CF-107. The sequence goes on from VBHP01000031.1 coordinate 63,891, forward strand.
ACGCCAGCAACTTCGGCTCGGATGTGTGGTCGGTCAGCATCGATGGCACGAATCTGAAAACGTTGATCCAGCACGATCGCGAGAACGTCTTCTACGACACGCCGCTGATCGATCCCACCGGAAAGGTGATGTACGTGCACCGGCGCGCGGCCATCGTCCAGAACAACACCTACGTCGGCAACGACGACTCGCTCGAGCGTGTCGACCTCGCGACCGGAAAGATGACACGGGTGGTGAGCGACGCCGCGGATCCGACCCTGTCTCCGGACGGCAAGCTCCTGGTCTACGTGCGCTACGACAACGGGGCCCCCAAGGGACTGTGGCGGGTCGCGACGGACGGGACTGACAACCGGCTGTTCTTTTCCATTCCCGATTCGTGGTGGTGGATGCAGTCTCCGCGGTTCGCGCCCGACGGCAACACGATCGCCTTCTCCGCCGCGGGACACAATGCGCAATCGCTGGCGCCCGGAGTGAAGCTCGCGCACCTCGGCATCCCGAGCGAGCTATTCATTGCGCCCCTGGACGGGAAGAGCGTGAAGTCGATCATTCAGACCAACGACGACACGAACCCGGCCTGGTCACCGGACGGCACGAAGATCATCTTCATCTCCGGCGGCGCGCTCTCGATCCTGACCGTCGCCGACGGCAAAGTGCAGCAGCTGCAACGCGGCGACAACTTCTTCTTCGGCGACCTGGTGTGGCTGCGATAGGACGCTAGCCGCCGCCCCGCTCGCCCTCGAGCTTCGCGGTGCGCTCGGCGCGGCGGATGCGCGTAAAGAGGGCGGTAATGAAGACGCCGAAGATCAGGCCGAACCCGAGCCAGCCGAGCAACGTGATCGTGCCCGACGGCGCCTCGATCGGCGGGTCGCTGACCGCGATCGTCGGGGCGGCCGTGCGCGTGACCGCGGTCGCCGACGGTGCTGGCCCGGATGGTTTCGGTGTGGTCGCGTTCGTCGGTGCGGGCGATACGACGCCGCCCGCCGCTACCGGGGCGCAGACGCGCGAGCCGTCGACGCCAGGCGCGCTGCCACAAACCGACTGCAGCGCTGACAACCACGCGCTGCCGTCGTTGGCCGTGCGCGAGAGCGACACCAGGACGAAGGGATAGCGAGCGCCGGCAGGAGCGCCACAGGTGCCGTCCTGCCAACCGAGATTCAAGTTAACGGTACCGGCGCTCACGCTCGACGACCCCACCGACGTGATGCAGCGATTGCCGACGTCCGCACCGCGCGCATAGAGGGCCAGGATGTCGTGTCCGAAGTTCGAGAACAGGGCGCTCGACGGCGGGAAGATGTCGGCGTCGCCGAGTCCCTTGTGGAAGGCGTCGTACTCAGCGGCACTGTTGAACAGACGCAGCGACGGCGCCGTGCCGAGATCGGGCAGGTGCCCGCGCAGCTGGACCTGGGTCGAAACGGCCGTGGCTGCCGCCTGCGGCGCGGCCGTGGCATCGCCCATCGCGGCGAGCGTGAGGGCGAGCACCGCCGCGGCGACGTACGGTCGCTTCACTTCAGCGGGAACGGTCCCACCACGGGACCGTGACGTGCTCGCCTCTTCGGGGGAACCCGGGCGCTAGAGACGATAGACGCGTGGCCGCATCACCAGCGCGGTCACGAACACACCGACGATGAGACCGACGGCCAGCCATCCCGCGACGTCGAGCAGTCCCGAGCCGCCTCCGCTCGACGTGCCGGCGACGACGGCGGTGCCGGTCGGAGAGGGCGAGCTCGTACGCGCGCTGGTCGGCACGGCCGATGCCGTCCGCGTCGGCGCGGGCGTCGCCGTTTGCGCCGCCGAAGAAGTTGCCGTCGGGAACGGCGTCGGCGACGAGGTTGGGAGCGGTGTGGCGCTGGGCGCCGGCGTCGGCGTCGCCGATGGTGCCGGGGAGGCCGAGCCGCCCGACGCCGGCGCGCAGGCGCGCGAACCGTCGACGCCCGGCGCCGCGGCGCAGACCTGTCGACCGGCGAGCCAACTGCTGCCGTCGTCGGCCGTGCGCGACAGCGAGGTGAGCACGAATGGGTAGTGCGCGCTCGCCGGTGCGCCGCAGCTCGATGCATCCCAGGAGAGGTCGAGGATCACGGTCGTGCCGACAAGACCCGAGACCGGACCGGCGCGGAGACAGCGTCCACCGGTGTCATCGCCACGCGTGTACACCGCGAGGATCTCTTTGTCGAAGGTCATGAACAGCGAATCGGAATCCGGAAACACATCGGCGATGTCCTGCTGCACGCGGAAGGAGTCGTACGACGCGGCGGTCGTGAAGACCCACATCGCGGGCGCCTCCCCCAAGTCGGGGAGATGACCGCGCAGCTGCAGCTTCGTCGCGACCGAGGTCGGAGCGGCGAGGACCGTTCCGGCCGCGAGCGCGAGCATCGCGACGACGAGCGGGGCCAGCGCGAGGAGCCGCCTCACGCTAGCCGAACGAGCGAGCGGGGACGGCGTGACGTCACGACACACGCCTGACCTGGCAGCCATCTGGCAGTACCGACCGCAACGACGCGACGAGGAGTACGAGATGGCGAAGCAGGTTGGCGGCAACGGCAGCGTGGCGCAGGATCCGCGCGAGGCCGGACCGAAGCCGCCGTTCCCGAAGCAATCGCAGGAGACGCCCGGCACGGAACAGGCGATGCGGCCGAAGCCCGATCACGGCGAGGACAGCTATCGCGGCAACGGCAAGCTGACCGGCCGCGCGGCGCTCATCACCGGTGCCGACAGCGGGATCGGGCGCGCCGTCGCGCTGGCCTTCGCGCGCGAAGGCGCGGACATCGTGCTGTCGTACCTGCCCGCGGAAGAAGATGACGCTCGCGAATCCGCGTCGTGGATCGAGAAGGCGGGTCGGCGCGCGATACGCGCGCCAGGCGACATCCAGGATCAACGGCACTGCCGCGAGCTCGTGGAACGGACCGTCGCCGAGCTTGGTCGCATCGACATTCTGGTGAACAACGCCGCATACCAGAAGGCGCACGACGACTTCACCACGATCCCTGCGGAAGACATCGAGCGAACCTTCCGCACCAACATCATCGCCATGTTCTTCCTGGCGCAGGCCGCGGTCCCGCGGATGAAGGCCGGCAGCTCGATCATCAACACCGCGTCGATCCAGGCCCGCAAGCCGACGCCTCCGATCCTGGCCTACGCCACGACGAAGGGCGCGATCGTGACCTTCACCATGGGCCTGGCGGAAACGCTCATCGAGCGCGGCATCCGCGTGAACGCCGTCGCGCCCGGACCGGTCTGGACACCGCTGATCCCGCAGACGCCGATGGACACCGAGGACTTTGGCGAGTCATCGCCGATCAAGCGACCGGCACAGCCCGCCGAGCTGGCGCCGGTGTACGTATTCCTGGCCTCCGACGACGCGCGTTATGTGAACGGCGGCGTCTATCCGGTCACGGGCGGAATGCCGATGGAGTAGCGCGCCGTTTCGCTCCGGCGCGTGGCGGTCCCGCGACCACGACGTACGCGGCATGCGCGATGACCGTGGGCCACAGCGATTGTGAGAGGCCGGCGACCATGCCGGCGGCGACGTTCGTGCCGAACACGACGGCGAGCGAGCGCGGATCCCGATCGCGATAGGTGACCGCGCGCCAGACCACGTAGGCGATGGCTGAGCCGACGCTCGCGAGCAGCGTGATGAGCGGCGTGCCGGCGGCGACGAGCACGAAGGCGCCGCGGAAGATGAGCTCTTCGACGACGGACACGATGAAGGCGAGGTAGGTGGCCTGCACGAGCATCGCGGGATCGCTCGCGGCCAGCGTCGCGAGGTCGCGCCGTCGGACGATCGCAATGAGCGCTGTCAACGCGACGCCGATCAGCACGCCTGTCGCAGCAGTCGCGGTGAGCCATCGCAGCGGATCGATGCCGGCGAAAGCGAAGTACACGGCCGCGAGCGCTCCTCGTGCGAGGTACGCGAACATCGGATGGCGGACCGGCGACAGCGCCGGCGATCGACGAAGGCGTTCGAACAGCAAGAGAACGACGAAGAGAACGACGGCGGCGAGGTGCTGGGCGGCGAGGCCGCTCACTCGGCGCGATATTCCGTGTCGGGCTCGGAGCTCGGTTTCGGCGGCAGCGCGACGCCGATGACCTCGCGGATCGATGCCAGCCGCGCGTCGCGGACATGCGCCGCCAGACCCTCGAGACAGCGCACCGGCGCCAGCGGATCGGCGAACGTGGCAGTGCCGATCTGCACCGCGGAGGCGCCGGCCATCAAGAACTCGAGCGCATCCTCGGTCGACGTCACGCCACCGGCCCCGATGATCGGGATCGAAACGCGCTGCGCCACCTGATACGTCAGGTGGACGGCGATGGGTCGGACTGCCGGACCGGAGAGACCGCCGGACCGCGTCCCGAGGATCGGCCTGCGCCTCCGCACATCGATGCGCATGCCGAGCATGGTGTTGATGCAGGTCAGCGCGTCGGCGCCGGCGCTCTCGATGGCCATTGCCACCGCGACGACGTCGGGCGCGTTCGGCGTCAGCTTCACGATCACTGGCAGATCCGTCTCGGCTTTGACCGCCTCGGTGACCTGCGCCGCGAGCAACGGATCTGTCCCGAAGAGCATGCCGCCGTCGACATTGGGACACGAGATGTTTAGCTCGAAGGCGGCCACGCCCGGGACGTCCGCGAGCGTGCGGACCACGAAGACGTAGTCCTCGATGCTGTAGCCGGCGACGTTGACGATGACCGGCGCGCCGATGTCCCGCCACTGCTTCGCGTACGAGCGCGCGACGCCTTCCGCGCCGGGATTCTCCAGACCGATCGAGTTCAGGATGCCCGACGGTGTTTCGGCGATGCGGTACTGCGGATTGCCGGGCCGCTTCTTCGGCGTCGTCCCCTTGGTGACGATGGCGCCGAGCAGCGCCGGATCGAACAGCTCGGCGTAGTCCAACCCCCAGCCGAAGCAGCCGCTCGCGGGCATGACCGGATTGCGCAGCTCCAGCGATCCGATGCGCACGCGGAGATCGACGTCGTCGATCGCGAGCGACCCGATCGGATAGCGCGAGGTTGGGCGTGCTGCGATCTCCGGCCGCGGCGCTCGGGCGCGCCGCGCCTTCGGCGTCGCCGTCGTCTCGCTCGGCAGATCGACGCCTTTGAGCGCCTGCGCCAACGGCAGCGCCAGCGACGACTCGGCAGTACCGGTGGGCTCGCCGAGCGCGACCTCGTCCAGCGAGGCGCCCTCGAGCGCCGCGAGCTCGACCGCGTCACTCGCCTCGTCGTCCTCGGCTGCCTCCTCGATGCGCTCCTCGGGCGAACTACGCACCAGCCCGCCGCGCTCCACGCGCTTACGCGGACGGCGCCACGGCATCAGCGGTCCAGTCCGACCGTCGCCGGCTCGCCGCGCTCGAACCGCACGTCGCCGAGCCCGAAGACCGGTCCTTCGCGGCAGACGCGCTCGTTGCCGCGCTCGGTGACGATGACGCACGCTCGGCACACGCCCATGGCGCAGCCCATGTGCTGCTCCACCGCGATCTGGGCGTCGAGCAGCGCGTTGCGGCCGACGCGCGTCGCGGGCCCACGGCGCAGGTCTTCGCGCAGACGCGACAGCGCCGCCAGCATCGGCCACGGCCCGCAGGCGATGATCTGATCGGCCCACGGCATCAGCTCCGCGAGGACGTCGGTCACGCGCCCGCGCGTTCCGAACGAGCCGTCCTCCGTCGTGGTGACGTACTCGACGGCGGCGGGGAGTCGGTCCGAGGGCCAGAGGTGCCGGATGGTGCGACCGCCCATCAGTAGGGTCACGCTCCGACGGTCGCCCTCCTGCTCGGCGAGAACGCGCATCGGCGCGATGCCGGTGCCGCCGGCGACGAGCAGCAGGTTACGCGTGTCGCGCTGCACCACGAAAGACGTGCCCAGCGGTCCGAGCAGGTCGAGGGCGTCACCGGGCCGGCGCGTGGCGATCCACTCGCCCCCGCTGCCGAGTGCCTTCACGATCAGCTCGATCTCGCCGCCGTCGCGGTCGATGCGGCAGAACGAATAGGGTCGTCGGAGCAGCGGATCCCATCCCGTTCCCGGCCGCACGTGCGCGAACTGGCCCGGCCGGGCGCGCGAGGCGATGTCCGGCGCGCGGATCGCAAGGAGCGTTCCGAGCTCACCAATGTCGCTCGCCTGCACGACGCGACCGGTCTCGAGGACCATGACGTCGAGTTTGGCAGACGGAGCCAGGGAAGTGGCGAGACCTATCTGGCCATCTTGAATACGTCACGTTGGAGCGCGACGCCGGTGTTCATCCGGATGATCTCAGCCAGCGTGTGCTGGTAGGTGATGCCGTACCGCTGCGCGATCGCCGGCAGGGCGGAGTCGTTCCGATAGAAGAACCGGTCGCCGGCTCGGAGAGCCTCGAATTGCCGCTTCCAGATCGCGAGCTGCAGCTCTCCGAATTCGGTTCCCACCACGTGGCGCTCCGAGATCATGCCGACAAACGCATCGAGCTTACCGACGTCGCCGTAGACGGCCTTCAGCCGCGCCGCGAGCGTCGTGCGTCGAACCCCGACCACGGCATCCTCCTCAGCCGCCGGGTCATCGAGTGCGATCACCGCCCCGTTCGCGTCGCGTAGCTCCACGAAGTCGAGGATGTTCGGATCATCGATCGGATCGAAACGATCGATCTGCCGGTCGTGTGGGAAGACTTGGGTCCGCTCACCGGTGATCGCAGCGAAGGTGTGCTTCGGCGCCAAACCGTAGGCCCGCCTCAGCTCGTTGTACGAGGGCATGCCGTGATCTCGTCCGCGCTGGATGTCGATCGCGCCAAGATCGCTGACGCCACTGAAGCAGTCCGGATTCACCACCGGCTGGCCGCACACGGTCGGATCAGCGATCCCGGGCTTAGGGACCTGGAACAGGACGCTCCGCAGCGTGTTGTCGATCTGCTCGTCGTTCTTGTATTGGCGCTCGGAGGCGAGGCTCCGGAGGACCGCACCAAGACCGAGCTGGCGGACAAGATCCGGGTTGCCGAAAGCGACGTTCAACGGGATCACGAGGGTCACGTCGCTTGCGGTTCGTTCGATGCCGATGCCCTGGGCGGCAAAGGCCGCGAGGCGCGCTTCGGAATATCGGCCTGGCGCGGACGTCACGTCGAACTCGCCGTGGATCATGCTGTGCGCCCGATAGCCCACGACGGCGAACTCGTTAGACAGCCCCGCATTCACGGTCGGGTCGTAGCCGGAGTAGCTGTTGAGCCGAACGCCGAGCGCCGGCAGGAACTGCGTAAACGTCACGTATTGGATCTCGGCGCCGACCACGCGGCGCGCGATCTCGAACTTTTCCTCGTCGCTGAGAGAGGACGGCAGCGCGGCCACGATGCGGTTGTGCTCACGAGCGAACAAGGTATGAACAGCCGTGAGCGCGATGTTCTCGTTCGCGCGCACGTCGCCCGCCACGATCGCGCGCCCGGGCGTCGCGAGGAGTGCACCCATGAGGTCCATCGCCGGGGCGGCCGCGGCGTCCCCGCGCGCGTTGACGCGGGGCAGGAAGCCGTCGGCCAGAAGCAGTCGCGCCCCATTGTCCGCGAGGTTGCCATCGATCGGGCCCTCGCGCAGCCACTCCAGCCGCGCGGCGCTGACGCCGTAGACGCCGGAGCCATCGATATAGCTGCTGATCGTGTTCAGCTGTTGCCGCGGCGAAGTCTGGCCCGTGCCGGGGGCCGCGGGCGTGCGGAAAAAAGCGATAGAGCCGAGGTCGTCGCGGAACGCCTCGAGCGCGTCGTTGGGATCGAACGCGATGGCGGCGTTCTCCGCGGCGGTCTCGACGCGCAGACCGAAGTCATGATCCAGGAACTGTCCCCACGTCCAGGCCCACTGCGTGAGGCCGTTCTCGGAAAAAAGATTCTGACCGACGTCGTTGAAGACCCGATTGCTCACGTACCGCGCGGCGGGTCCACCGACCATCGCGCTCGTGCCGTCCGCGTACCGCGGCACAGCGACCCGCAGGTACTGCGTGTTCGCGCTTCCCCATTGCGGATTGCGGAGGTTGTTACCAGTGCCGTCGAGCGTGCGACCCGTGAGGACAGCCGCAGCGGGCGTCGCCGGCAGCGCCATGAGCAGCACGGTCGACAGGAACACCAAGACAGTCGTAGACAGCCGGATCTTGCGCACCGGAGCGCCTCCCCTGGCGACGGCCGACGGCCTTTCCGTCCCACCACCTCGCGCGCGCTACGTGCCGGCGGCACCAGCGCCCCTGCCCCATTCAGACCCGGTGATCGCTCGCCACTGCATCAACGCCCCCGCGCGAAAGAGGCGTTACGAGCGTGCCGATAGGAAAGTCGTTCGACTGAAACGAATCGTGGGCGTAGGCAAGCGTGTCGAAAAACGGGTCATCGCGGCCACACCCGAGTGAACCCGTGCGGATACTCGACCACGAGGCCGTCGGCGTCGAGCACGATGTCCGAGCGGAACGTGCCCGACTCGAAACGGTGCATCGTGCCATCGTCGCGCCGGACCAGGCAGGTGTAGCGCTGGCGTGAGATGCCGACGCGCAGATCGGGAACGTCGACGTACGCGACGCTCAGCTCCTGCGACGCCAGTGGCGCGAGGTCGAGCCGCCGCACCGGCAGGGTGTTCGTGAACGGCGTCACCGACAGATCGACGTCGATGCAGCCGTCGAGCGCCGCGATCGCTCGGCCCTCGGCGGTGCGCCAGTTGCCTTCGCCGTCGGCAAGAAGCACAACGCTCTTTGCGGCATCGAGCAGATCGACGTGCAGCGAGCGCGTCCGCCAGCGCTCATCCCATTCGACGGCGTAGCGTGTGCGGAAGGGTTGATCGCCGCGGATGCCGATGACCATCCCATCCGCCACTCGCCCCGTGACGCGACAGTGCTCGAACCCGGGTCCGCGCACCGGCGTCCACATCACCTCGCGCGGCTTCACCTGCTCGCCGCCAGCACCCGTTGCTCGCGGTACTCGCGCAGCGGCGCGACGCTGTAGCCCGCGCCTGCTCCCTGCAGCGCGGTGACGACGGCGCCGGCGGTGTCGAGCGAGGTCAGGCACGGCACACGACTCTCGACCGCGGCGCGCCGGATCAGAAAACCGTCGCGCTGCACCGATCGTCCCAGCGTCGGCGTGTTCAGCACCGCGGCGCAGGTGCCGGAGCGGATGAACTGGATGATCGCGTTCGAGCCCTCGTCGAGCTTCTTGATCTCGCGCACCGGCAGACCGAGCTTGCGGATCGCGTCGGCCGTGCCGCTGGTGGCGACGAGCTCGTATCCGAGCCAGTGGAAGCCCTCGATGATCGGCAACGCCTCGGCCTTGTCCTTGTCCGCGACGGTGACGAGGACGGCGCCCTCGTGCGGCGGGGCCATCCCCGCCGCGACCAGCGCCTTCCACAGCGCCGGAGCGAACGAGCGATCCACGCCCATGACCTCACCGGTGCTCTTCATCTCGGGGCCGAGATGGGTGTCGACGTCGAGCAGCTTGGCCATGGAGAAGACCGGCGCCTTCACCGCCACGAGGTCGCCGGAGGGATGCAGCCCGGGCACGTACCCCAAATCGGACAGCGTCTTCCCCTGTGCGATCTCGACGGCGAGGCGCACCAGGGGCACGCCGGTGACCTTGCTCAGGAACGGGACCGTGCGCGAGGCGCGCGGATTGACCTCGAGGACGTAGACCACGCCGCCCTGGACGATGAACTGGATGTTGAGCAGACCCTTTACCGGAAGGGCCGCGGCGATGCGGCGGGTGTGTTCGACGAGCTGGCGCTCCTCGTCCGCCAGCAGGTTTCGGGCGGGGTACACCGCGAACGAATCGCCGGAGTGCACGCCCGCGCGCTCGATGTGCTCCATCACGCCGGCGATGAGCGTGTCCCGGCCGTCGGCGACGGCATCGACCTCGACCTCGCGGCCCTCGACGTACTTGTCGACGAGCACCCGGCCGGTGCCGGCTTTCAGCGCGGCGTCGAAGTAGCGCGCCAGATCCTCGTCGGCATAGACGATCTCCATGCCGCGGCCGCCGAGGACATAAGAAGGACGCACCAGCACCGGGAAGCCGACGTCGTGAGCGATGGCCTGGGCGTCCTTGAGATCGTCGGCGGTGCCGCCCGGCGGCTGCGCGATGCCGAGGTCGTCGCACAGCTGGTGGAACGTGCGCCGGTCCTCGGCCACGGCGATCGCGGCGGCGGACGTCCCGGCGATGGTCCCGCCGATGCCGGCCAGGCGCTCGGCGATGTTCAGCGCCGTCTGCCCGCCGAATTGCACCAGCACCGGCAGCGGATCGTCCGCCGTGGCGCCTTCGTTCGCCAGCACCCCGGCGATGGATTCGTCGTCCAGCGGCTCGAAGTACAGCCGCGCGCTGGCGTCGAAGTCGGTGGAGACCGTCTCCGGATTCGAGTTGATCATGATCGAGCGGATGCCGGACGCGTCCAGCGCGGCCGCGCCCTGCACGCAGCAGCAATCGAACTCGATGCCCTGCGCGATGCGGATCGGGCCGGCGCCGAGCACGATCGTCTTCGGAGCGGGAAGTGGAACGGCTTCGTTCTCCTGCTCGTAGGTGGAGTAGAAATAGGGCGTCTGTGCGGCGAACTCGGCGGCGCAGGTGTCGACCATCTTGTAGACCGGCGCGATGCGCCATTGCGCGCGCAGTCCGCGGATATCCGAGACGAGCACTCCCGCGAGCCGCGCCACATCGGTGTCGGGGAAGCCGAGGCGCTTGGCGCGGCGCAGCAGCGCCGGCGTCGGCGTCTTGCCCTGCAGCTCATCCTCCGCGAATCGCACCAGGCGCTGCATCTTGCGCAAGAACCACGGGTCCACGCCGGTCTGCGCGCGCAGCTCATCGATCGCCGCGCCGCGGCGGAGCGCGGCCAGGAGCGCCCAAAGCCGGTCGTCGCGCGGCCGATCCAGGAAACGGTATGCGAATTCGTGCGCGTCGCTGACGGCGACCCATTCCGGATCCTCCCACAGCAGGCCGCGCCCTTTGAGCTCGAGCGAGCGCAACGCCTTCTGCAGGGCGGCTTCGAAGGTGCGATCGATGGCCATGACCTCGCCGGTCGCCTTCATCTGCGTACCGAGCGTGCGATCGGCCGTGGCGAACTTGTCGAACGGCCAGCGCGGGATCTTGACCACGACGTAGTCGAGGGCCGGCTCGAAGGCCGCCGTGGTCTTGCCGGTGACGGAATTCGCGATCTCGTGCAGCCGCTTCCCGACGGCGATCTTGGTCGCGACGCGGGCGATCGGATAGCCGGTGGCCTTCGACGCCAGCGCCGACGAACGCGACACCCGCGGGTTGACCTCGATGACGTAGTACGGTGCCCGGGCGTTCGGCTCGCTCGACGGCTCGAACGACGGATCGAGGCCGAACTGGATGTTGCAACCGCCCTCGATGCCCAGCGCACGAATGATCCGGATCGCGGCGCTGCGAAGCTCCTGATACTCCTTGTCCGTCAGCGTCTGCGACGGTGCGATGACGATCGAATCGCCCGTGTGCACGCCCATGGGATCGAAGTTCTCCATGTTGCAGATGGTGATGCAGGTGTCGTTGGCGTCGCGCATCACCTCGTACTCGATCTCCTTCCATCCCACGAGGGACCGCTCCACCAGGACCTGGCCGATCGGCGAGGCGCGGATGCCGGCGTGCACGCGTTCGACGAGCTCGCCCGGGTCGCGGGCGAAACCGCCGCCGGTGCCGCCGAGGGTGTAAGCGGGACGGACCACCAGCGGGAAGCCGATGCGGCGCGCGAAGCTCTCAGCCTGTTCGACGCCGGTCACCGTCATCGATTCCGGCACCGGCTCCCCGATGCTGATCAGCAGCTGCTTGAACTTCTCGCGGTCCTCGGCCGCACGGATGGCCTCGAGCGGGGTCCCGAGGAGTCGAACGCCGTAGCGATCGAGCACGCCGGCGTCGGCCAGCGCCACGGCGAGATTCAGACCGGTCTGGCCGCCCAGCGTCGGGAGTAGCCCGCCCGGCCGCTCTTTCGCGATCACGCGCTCGAGCACTTCGACCGTGAGCGGCTCGACGTACGTGATATCCGCGACGCCGGGGTCGGTCATGATCGTGGCCGGGTTCGAGTTGACGAGCACCGTCTCGATGCCTTCCTCCCGCAGCGCGCGGCACGCCTGCGTCCCGGCGTAGTCGAACTCGGCGGCTTGGCCGATGACGATCGGCCCGGAGCCGATGATCAAAACCTTCATCGGATGCCGTCGTGGCTCATGCGCCGCTCCGGCACAGCGCGATGAAATCGGCGAACGCGGACTGATTGTCTTCCGGGCCCGGAGCCGCTTCGGGATGGAACTGCAGTGTCCGGATCGGTAGCGTCTTGTGCGCCAGTCCCTCGACGCTGCCGTCGTTCAGGTTGCGGTGGCTGACGTAGAAGCCGCTCTCCGCGGCGAGCGATTTCTCATCGACCTGGAACTCGTGGTTCTGCGAGGTGATCGCGACGCGCCCGGTGCGCACGTCCTGGACCGGATGGTTCGCGCCGTGATGTCCGAAGGGCAGACGCGAGGTCGTCGCTCCGATCGCGCGCGCGAGCAGCTGATGACCGAGGCAGATGCCGAAGATCGGCAGTGGATGACCGTTGCCGCGGGTGGTCGAGGCGTCGAGCAGAAGACGGGTGGTCTGGACCGCGGCGTCGAGGCTCGCCGGATCGCCGGGGCCGTTGGATAGGAGGATGCCGTCGGGCCGCCAGCCCAGGATCTCGGAGGCCTTCGCCGCCGCCGGAAAGAGCCGCACCGTCGCCCCGTATGCGGAAAGCAGCCGGAGCTGTTGCTCCTTCACGCCCGTATCCAGCAGCGCGATCCGCGGACCTCCCGACCGACCGTCCTGCTGGCGGAGGGCGCCGCTGACCTCGGCCACGACGGGACGATCAGCGAGGCGCGGGACGGCGCGGGCCTTGGCGATCGCCTCCTGTGCCGCCGCGACAGCCCCCGCTTCTTCCGGACGCACCTGCAGCAGGTAGCCGCGCATCGTGCCCTTCGATCGCAGCCGGCGCACCAAGGCCCTGGTGTCGATGCCGGCGAGCCCCGGAACGCCGTACGAGCGCAGGTATTCGTGGAACGATGCGACGCCGCCTCGCGTGGGCTCGTTCAGCTCGCGGACGACGATCGCCTCGGCCCACGGCCGCCGCGATTCAGCGGCGCGCGCAAAAGTGCCGTAGTTCCCGATCAGCGGATAGGTGAAGACGACGATCTGTCCGCGATACGACGCGTCCGTCGCCACCTCCTGGTATCCGGTCATCGCGGTGTTGAAGACGACTTCGGCGCCGACGCTGACGGCGTCGCCGAAGGCTTCGCCCCAGAACGTCGATCCGTCTTCCAGCGCCAGGACGGTGGCTCGTTGCATCGGTGAATAACTATACGGATGGTCTGCATAAAGATTCAATTGCCATTCGGTCAGTCGCTGTCCGTTCGTCCTCGCCTGTCTCACTCGAGGCGCTGCTCTCCCTCGACGAAGGCGGCCACGACCCGACCGCCCATGCGCCGCCCCAGCAACGGCGTGTTCTTGCCGCGCGAGATGAGCGCGTCGATGGCCACCGTCCATTCGGCGTCCGGATCGATGAGCACGACGTCGCGAGCGAGCGATGGCGCGTCCAGCCCGAAGCACCGCGCCGGTCCCACGGTGAGGCGTTCGATCAGCACTCCCAGGTCGATCCATCCCGCGCCCGCGGCGTCGAGCAAGACGGACAGCGCAGTCTCGAGTCCGCTGATGCCGAACGCGGCCTGGTCGTACTCGACGTCCTTGTAGGTTGAGGCGTGCGGGGCGTGGTCGGTCGCGATCGCGTCGATCGTGCCGTCGCGAAGGCCCTGCCACAGCGCCTCGATGTCGGCGCGAGGACGCAGCGGCGGGTTCACTTTCGTGGCCGTGTCGTATGGCGCGGCCGCGGCGCTGCCGTTCCGGCGATCCCAGGCGAAGGTGCGATCGCCCGCGACCCAGTCGTCGGTCAACGCCAGATGGTGCGGCGTGACCTCACAGGTCACCGGCACCCCTTCGCGTTTGGCCGCTCGCACCAGCGCCACGCCGCGTGCGGTCGACACGTGCGCGATGTGCACACGCCCGCCGGTGAGCCGCGCCAGCGCGAGGTCGCGTGCGATGGCCGTCTCCTCCGCGGCGCTCGGAATGCCGGGCAGGCCGAGGAGCGCGCTGGCCTCGCCTTCATGCATCACCCCGTTCGCCGCCAGCACCGCGTCCTGAGCGTGGTCGGCGATCACGCGCCCGGTGGCGCGGGCGTACTCCAGCGCGTAGCGCATCAGTCGCGCGTCCTGCAGTGGCGCGCCGTCGTCGGAGAACGCGACCGCGCCGGCATCGGCAAGCTCCGCCATATCCGACAGCGCCACGCCCTTGCGGGCGCGCGTGATCGACCCGATCGGCAGCACGCGCGCCGCCTTCGCCGCCGCGGCGCGCTCGCGGACCTCCTCCAGCAAGCCGGGCGCGTCGAGGACCGGCTCGGTGTTGGGCATGCAGCACACCGTGGTGAACCCGCCGCGAAGCGCGGCGCGCGCACCATCGGCGATCGTCTCGCTCTCTTCGAAGCCGGGCTCGCGGAGGTGCGTGTGGAGGTCGATGAAGCCAGGAGTCGCGATGAGCCCGGCTGCGTCGATCGTGCCGGCGCGATCGCCGATCGACAGCTCGCGGATCTCGTCGGTCCCGCTAGTGGGGTCGATGACTCGCGCGCCGACGATCCTCAATCCGGCACCTCCGTCCCGGCGAGCAGGTACAGCAGCGCCATGCGCACGGCCACGCCGTTCGTCACCTGCTCCTCGATCACCGCGCGCGGTCCGCGGGCCACCGCGGCCGCGATCTCCACGCCTTCGTTCAGCGGCCCCGGATGGAGGACCGGCGCGCCCGGCTTCGTCACCGCGAGACGCGCTTCGGTGATTCCCCAGACGCGGGCGTATTCGCGGGTCGAGGGAAGAAGTCCGGCGCTCATCCGCTCCTTCTGTAGCCGCAATGCCATCACCGCGTCGACACCTTCCAGTGCTCGTCCGAGGTCCGTCTCGACGCGCACGCCGGCTGGCGCGTGGCCGCAGCGCCACGCCGCCGGCAGCAACGTCGGCGGCCCGCATAGGACGACCTCGGCTCCGAGCGCGCGAAGGGCGTGCACGTTCGAACGCGCCACGCGCGAGTGCAGGACGTCGCCGACGATCGCGACGGTCTTGTTCGAGAGCGTCCCCAGGCGCGCGCGCAGGGTGAACGCGTCGAGCAGCGCTTGAGACGGATGCGCGTGCCAGCCGTCGCCGGCGTTCACCACCGACGCCTCGACACGGTCCGCTACGAAGTAGGGCGCTCCGGACGAGCCGTGGCGCAGCACGATGACGTCGCCGCCGAGCGCTTGCAGCGTCCGCACGCTGTCCAGCAGCGACTCCCCCTTCTCCACGCTCGAGCCGGAGCTGGTGATGTTGACGACGTCGGCGGAGAGCGCCTTCGCCGCAAGCTCGAAGGACACGCGCGTGCGCGTCGAGGCCTCGGCGAAGAAGAGCACGACGGTCTTGCCGCGCAGCACCGGAGTCCGTTTGATCGGACGATCGAGCACCTCGCGCATCGCCTCGGTGGTCGACAGCACCATCTCGAATTCCTCGCGCGACCAATCGTCGACGTCGAGGATGTCGTGTCGCGACCATCGGCCCGGGGTCATGCCGCTTGCTCTCCCTTCCGCGCCAGCACGACGCTGTCTTCGCCGTCGAGCTCCTGGAGGCGCACGCGCACGTCCTCGTCCAGCGAGGTCGGGACGTTCTTGCCGACGTAGTCGGCACGGATCGGAAGCTCGCGATGGCCGCGGTCGACGAGCACCGCCAGTTGGATCGCGCGAGGGCGCCCGAAATCGACCAAGGCGTCCATCGCCGCGCGGATCGTCCGCCCGGTGAAGAGGACGTCGTCGACCAGGACGATGACCTGATCGTCGACCGAGAACGGCAGCTCGGTGCGGCGGACCTCGGGCGCGTAGCCGATACGGGTCAGGTCGTCGCGGTAGAGGGTGATGTCGAGTGAGCCGAGCGGGACGGAAGCCTTCTCGATCTCGCCGACCTTGGCGCGCACTCGGGCAGCGAGGATGTCGCCGCGGTTCTTGATCCCGACCAGCGCGATCCCCTCGGTGCCGCCATTGCGCTCGAGGACCTCATGCGCGATCCGCGTCAGGGCGCGCCGAATCTCGTCTTCGGTAAGGAGGAGTTTCGCCATTCAATTCCTTCCCGGCCTCGCAGGACCGGACTTAAAGGTGATCGCGGCAGAGATAGTAACCGGGTGGACGCGGACCTGTCACCAAGTCGCCACGTGACGAATGCACCAGCCAGGAAGTACCGCGTCGAGCCGTCGCGGATGGTGGACAATGTGGCCTCGCGTGGGTGGCATTTCCGATGAGGGCGAGGAGGGCCGCCACGCGAACGATCACGCCACGACAGGCACGCATCCTGACGCTCCATGGGCGCGGTCTCAACGACAAGGAGATCGCCGAAGTCCTCGGCCTGTCCCTGCGAACCGTCCGTGGGCACATTCAAGAGGCGATGGTGCGTCTCGAGGCGGGAACCCGGGCCGCGGCGGTCGTCGCCGCGATCCGGGTCGGAGCGGTCACCGTCGATCAGATCGAAGGCACGACCCCCGAAGGCGGGGGCATAGCCTCGAGGGTCGTGCCCGACGAGTGACTCCTACCGACAGTGGAGCTGGATGTTTCCTCCGCGGAGGAGCTTCTCGGCGGTCTCGTAACTGGGTTGTTGGCCGTTCGGTTGACCCTGATAGACCTTGATCGCGAAGGTGTCCATGCCTTTGCCCGGCTCGGCGACATCGTCGACGTCGACCTGGTATGTGTAACCAGTCTGTCCATTCATTTCCGCAGTGCCCTCGATGTGTCGCCGCGTGGTCGTCGGATCACCCGAGTACAGGGTCACGCCGGTGCCTTTGATGGTCGTCCCGCTGCCGCCGTGATCGTCGTACTGCAGGTGCCCCCACCAGCCGCCGTTCTTCGCGCCGCCCGCGACCGCGAAATTGGCCCTCCCATCGCGACCGTCGATCCAGCCGCCGCCGGTCACGAAGTTCCCGCGACATGTGACCGGAGGCTGGGACGGACAAGTGATGTCCGCGTGCGCCGAGGAGATGACGACATCGGCGACGCCGGACAGGACGACGTGCAATGCGTTGACCGTCATCGCACGCGTGTTGCCGGAGCCGGAGCTCTCCTGCTCGTTGATCACGACATACGAGCCATCGAGCAGTGTTATTCGCTGATTCGGCTCGGTCGTGACCTGATAGGTCTGACCGTCGATCGCGAGGTCGGCCACCTCGCTAGAGCCGCTTGTCGAGGCACCGCCCGGTCCGCACGAGGCCGTCGCGCTCGCCGTCAGCAGCGACGCCGAGATCCGGTGACCTCCGGCCGTCAGAACGAGATCCGCGACCGACGCATGCGCGCGCGAGCGATCGTCCGCGCCAACCGTTGTGGCGTGAAGCACCTCTAGGCTCAATATTCCGGGGACGCTCGCCGCCAGAAGCGACGCCTCGCGTGCGCCGCCCGTCGACTCGAGCGGCCCGGTGTCGGATACGACGATCGGAATGCCGAGCACCCTCCCGTCGATCGCCGCCGCTCGACCGCTGAAGCTCGGCGAATCGGCGGAAGCAGGGACGCTCGCCGTCAGTGACACGACCAGAGCCAGGACCCCCGCCCATCCCCAGGCTCGAAAGACACGATGCATTTGCGATCACCTCCTGATGACTCGACTCCTCCCTCCGGTCCAACCCCTAGGAGCGATCGATCAGTGGTGTCACATCGTGCGATTCGCGAAAGCCGTCACTCCGCACATCGTCATTCGAGACGATGAGCGGCCAACCCGACGCCAGGTCGGTGCGGTCAGAGACCCGCTACGGCAGATTGACGACGAAGGTGAAGGTCGCGGCCGCCGGCGTCTTGGTGCTGTCGAGCGTGACCAGCATCGACGAGCTGTAGATCGAATCAGCCTCGTTCTGCGAGACGCCGGGGAAAAACAGCTGCGAGGTGTAGGTCTGCCCGTTCGGCGGCGTGACCTTGACATGGATGTGCTCAGTGCGACCGGGATAAAGCCCCGGGATCACGGTCTCGAGGCGGTAGGCACCGTTAGCGCTCGTCAGCTGCCAGCCCCGCAGGTTGTACCCGGAGTTGTCGTAGCTCCCGTTTCCGTCGGCCTGCCAGAAGTCGAGTTTGGCATTTGCGATCGGCTGGCACGAGCGTGTGACGACGTAGCCGCTGAGCACGAGCGCGGTGCCGGCGGTGCTGCTCGTTGCGAGCGTCGATCGCTGCGGCGCGCCGGCTTTGTAGTACGGACCCTCGGTCAGCTCGACCAGCGCCTGCGCCGGAGCGGCACACAACAGGGGTGCCGCGGAGGTCGCGCTCGCGGGAGTGGAGGCGGTCGCACTCGCGCTGCCGGACGCGACTGCCCGGGCGGTCACCGTCGGTTGCGTCGGCGTGCTCGTGCCCGTTCCGGCGCACGCGGTGGCGAGGATTAACAGCAGGCTCAGCCCGATGATGCGCACGGCGGGATCATCCACCGGCGGGTTAAGGTGCGTATGAGAGGACGCGCCGGTCGGACCGCGACGCCGGCCGGAGGTGGCGCGACACAAGATCGATCAAGTCCTGCAGCTCGAAGGGCTTGCGCAGAATTCCGTCGGCGCCGATCGACGTCGCGAACTCGACGATGCGCGAGCTGGCGCTGAAGGCGATGATCGGCGCGGCGGCGACGCCCTTGCACTGGCGGTAGCGGCGGACGAACTCGGCCGGCGACAAGCCGGGCAAGCGAAGATCGAGCAGGACCAACGCCGTGTCGTCGTCGGCGAGCTCGAGACCCTGCGCCACATCGGACGCGGCCTTGACCGCGAAGCCTTCCAGCGCCAGGACCGCGGTGATGATCTCGCAGATCTCGCGGTCGTCATCGACGAGCAGCACGAACCTCGCGCTCCCCATGAATTGCTAAACGGAAAAATCGACGGGTCTACGCGGTTGTCGCGAGATCGTTACGCGGCTGCGGTCGGCGACCGAGCGAGCAGCCGCCGGAGCGGCTCGTGCAGCGGAGCATTTGTCGCGACGACGGCGGGACGCCCATCGTCGGCGATCCCATCCAGGCGCGTCACCCGTCCTCCAGCTTCGCGCACGAGGAGGATGCCGGCCTCGACGTCCCAGGGATTGATGCCGGACTCGAAGTACCCGTCGTACCGTCCGGCCGCGACCCAGGCGAGGTCCAGCGCGGCCGAGCCACAGCGACGGATGTCGCGGACCTGCGGAAGGACTCGCGCCACGATCGAACCCTGTCGCCGGCGCACGTCGGCGTCGTAGCCGAAACCGGTGGCCACGAGCGCCTTGCCGAGGTCGGCCTCGGTCGACACGCCCAGAACGCGTCGATCCAGAAACGCGCCTCGTGCTCGTTCGGCGACAAACGTCTCACGACGGCCGGGATCGTGGATCACGCCGACGATCCCGCCATCGGCATCGGCGCACGCCAGCGTGACGCACCAGTGCGGGATGCCGTAGAGGTAGTTGATCGTCCCGTCGAGTGGGTCGACATACCAGGACAGGCCGCTCGTGCCGAGGTGACCGCCGCCTTCCTCAGCGATGATCGCGTCGTCGGGCCGGGCCGCATGCAGCCGCGCGACGATCAGGGCTTCGGCATCGCGGTCGGCGTCGGACACCAGGTCGGTCGCGCTCGACTTCGATCCGATGCCGCGCGCCGGAGCGCCGAAGCGCTCCAGCAGTAACGCTCCCGCTTCGAGGGCCGCCTCCAGCGCGAGGTCGGCCAGCTCCGTCACTCGACGACGAAACGCACGCGCAATCCGTGCAGCCGTCGGTCCCGGATCCAGCCGTCCGCGGCCGGCACGTCGCGCGAGCGCAGCTGCGCGATCGCCAGCTGCTCGTCGGCCACGAGCAGCTCGACGCCCACGACCCCGGGATGCTCGCGAGGCTCGTCGACGACGAGCGCTTCGCCGCCGCTGAAGTGGACCCTGCCACCATCGAGCTCGGCATCGAAAGCGGCCGCGAGCCGCCGCGCCAGCGCGTCAGCGGAGATGGCCTGCACGATGGCGGCGGCCAGACCGCGCACCGGCAATCCGTCTTCCGGCGGGTCCGCCGTCGGCGGGCCGGCGTACTGCAGAACGAACGGGAAGCCTGGTTCGTCGACCTGGAACATCCGCCAGCGCGCGATCTTCCCCGAGTCGCGCTGTCCCAGACCATCGCGGACCGCGCCGACGGGAAGACGCTTCCTCGCGAGCTCGTCGTGCGCCGTCGTTACATCATCCGTGCGCAGCGCCCAGTTGATCGCGCCGTCGGGATGGTGCTCCAGCATCTCGAGGACCGCCGGAGCGGTCGTCCCGAGCTTCTCGCGATCCGCGACGCCCATCAGCTCCAGGAAGGACTGATCGGGAAACCGGACGATCGCGTTCCGTGTCCCGCGCTTCGGGTGTGAGCCGCCGTCGGTGGCGACCAGGCCGAGGTTTCGCCAGTCTTCCGTCGCCCGCGGCAGGTCGTGGACGCCGACGACGACGTGATCCAAAACGTATCGCGACACGTTGACGAAGAGGATGGCAGGTACCGTGCTGAGCCTGGAACGCATGCTTGCTGTGCGAGCGTTCGCGCTCGTCGTCGCGCTCTGCGCCCTGGCGACGCCAGCGCTGGCGGCACAAACCGAGCGCGACGGCAGCGAGGTCCCACCGCCGCCGCCGCGACTCATCGGTTATCGGCTGCCGATCGCCGAGCCCCTCGTGCTCGAGCCCGCGCTCCTGCCGGGCGCGTCTCGGGCGTACCGCGCCGGGATCCACGAAGGGATCGACTTCCGCGCCCCGTACGGCATGCCGGTCCAGGCCGCGCGGGACGGTGTCGTCGTACGGGTGGACAGCACCTACGCGGAGTGGTCGGCGGACGATCGGGCCGCGGCGCTGGCCGAGGCGCTGCGAATCGGGCACACGCCGGACGACGTGCTCGACCGCATCCGTGGGCGACAGGTGTGGATCGATCATCGCGACGGTGTGGTCACGCGGTACGCGCACCTGTCGAAGGTCGCTGACCTCGCCGTGGGAGAGCGTGTCGTGGCCGGCGAGATCATCGGCGCCGTCGGCGCCTCAGGTCTGCCCGAGGGTGGTCCGCATCTGCACTTCGAGATCCGCGTCGGAACCGGTTATCTCGGCGAGGGTCTCTCTGTCGACGAGGTCAGCTATGTGCTCGCGAGAGCGTTCAGCCCCGACGTCTCGCTCGCCGTCCGGGGCTTCTAGACGCCGTTCCGCTGGCGCTTCGCGACCTCGAGAAGAGTCGCGCACCAGTCCGCTTCGACCGGCTTGGGAGGGACGATGAAGACGCCGACCTCGACGCTCTCGACCGGGCGTTCGTGCACCCAGGAGAGCCGGTCGCTCTGGCAGGTGTAGACGTAGGCGACCCTCGCGCGCCCGTTGTCGTTCCGCGCGAGACAGCCGAGGAGGTCGAGCCGCGGTGTCGCTAGACGGGTCGAATCCCAGAGCAGTCGCTTCGCCGCCTCGCCGATCGTCTCCCCGGCCTTGCGCGAACCGGCGGGGAACTGCCACCCACGATTGGCGTACGGACGTACCCAAACAGGGAGGTGTCCGAAGAAGGGAACCACGACGGCGAGCGAGGCGGACGCCGGCGGGAAGTCTCGGAAGTGCGAGTCCCGCCGTGAGATGAAGTTGACCGATGTGCCGTCGAGCATGCCCCTCCTTCTCGAAGTACCGAGCGGCCGAGCGTGCGGGCTCAAACTACGGTCGCTGGCTATGGAACGTCAAGAGGGGCGCGGCAATACGACCCGTTGCAAATTCGATGTAGGGGCGCGTCACGACGACGGCGACACCGCTTCAATGACACGAAACGGATCGGCGGCGACGACGGAGGCAGCGTATAGCTCCATGGCGCCGATGTCGGTGGTGCGGTTGCCCGGGTCGCCGCGATCGACCAGGCGCGCGTGCGCGCGCAGCGCCGACCAATCGCGCCCATCGTCGTCGAGTGGGGGGACGCACAGCGCCATGTTCCACGACAGAACGCCGAATGTGCGGTGCGCCGCAACGGCCGCCGCGAGCGCCGGCGCCAGCGCGCTTTCGTCGGCGCCGCGCGGCGCGACGAGGATGAGCTCGCGCTCTTTGATCGGGACCAGCGAGGCGAACACGGTCGCGTCGCCGACGCGCCGCGCCAGGCCCAGCGCGTCATGTGCGGCGGTCAGATCGTCGAAATAGTCCGTGCCGTACCGCTCTCGATATTTCGACGCGGCTTCGCGGAGCGCTTCGACCTTGCCGTAGTGGGTGCCGCGCGTCAGCGTCATCTGCATGTGCCCGTGGACGATGGATCCGCCCGCTCGCCAGAGCGAGTTCCACAGCAGGAAGTAGTAGCGCGCCTCCCGATCCGTAGCGTGCGCGGCTTCGGCCCAGCGACGGCACGTCGCGAGGTAGTCCCCGAGCTGCGGCGCGTCGACCGGCGCGAGCGGATCGTGGCGGTCGAAGACGAGAACGCCGTGGAAGCCGTCGTACTTGGCGATGTTGCTCGCGGTAATGGAGGGCGCGCCACGGATCCGCCCGAACGAATCCGCCGGCGTCCCGTCACTCTTCGCGATCTCGGCCCTGGCGTCGTCAGCGCCCTTCACCTCCATCGGCCGCCGCGCGCGGAGCTCATTGAACAGCGCAGCCTCGTAGGTCACGCGGTTGGTCACACGGACGATGCGTTGCGAGCGGACCGCCTCGACGGAGCCAAAGAATTTCTCGATCCAGGAGCGCATCGCCTCGGGCGGCTCAAGGCGCCCGACAGTTTCTGTGATCTCGAACAGGCGCTCCACCAGCGCGCGGCGATCGGCCGGGAGCGAAGCGACCAGCGAGGGAAGATCCACGATCGACGGAGCGGCGACGCGGGTGTCTATGCGACGCCCTCCTGTTTGCCGCGATTCGCGAGCGCCGTCTCGTAGAGCGTGACGTACTCCTTGGCGGAGGCGTCCCACGAGTGATCCTCGCGCATGCCGATCGCGCGAAGGCGCGCCAGACGATCCGCGTCCTTGAAGGCGACGACGGCGCGATCGCAGGCGTTGCGGAAGGCCGCGGCGGTATACGTGTCGAAGGAGAACCCATTGCCGTTCGCCGGACGCGCGTCCGCGTCGCGCACGGTGACGGCGAGCCCGCCGACGGCGTGGACGACCGGGATCGTGCCGTAGCGCAGAGAGATGAGCTGTCCCAGCCCGCACGGCTCGAAGCGGGACGGCATCAGGAAAAAGTCCGCGCCGGCGTAAATGCGTTGCGCCAGCGCGACGTCGAATCCGATTTTGAGGCCGAAGGTCTTGTCGAAGTTGAGCGCCAGGTCCGTCAGCTGTTCCTCGTACTTCGGGTCGCCGGTCCCGAGCATCACGACTTGCATTCCGGCTTGGAGGAGCTGTGGCACCACTGCGGCGAGCAGATCCACGCCCTTCTGCTCGACGAGGCGCCCCACCACGCCGAAGACCGGCGTCTTCGCGCCGGCCGGCAGTTTGAACTCCTGCTGGAGCGCGGCCTTGCACTGCGCTTTGCCGGTGGGATCGTCGGCGGAGTAATTCGCCGCGATATAGCGATCGGTGCGCGGATCGAAGACCTTCGTGTCGATGCCGTTGACGATGCCGTAGAGGTCGTTGCGGCGCTCCTCGAGCAGCGGCTCGAGCCCCTCACCGAACTCGGGCGTGAGGATCTCCTGCGCGTAGCGCTCGCTGACGGTGCTGACGACATCGGCGAAAGCGATGCCGCGCGCCATCGGATCAACCTGCTTGCCGAAGCGCTTCTTCTCGATCAGCAGGCGGTCCTCGGGCAGACCGACGAGCTTCAACACGCGCTCTCGCGTCAGTCCTTGATAGGCCAGGTTGTGGATGGTGAAGACCGTCGCGGTCTGCGGCAGTCGGTCAGCGTCGCGCTGCTTCAAGAGCTCGGGCACCAGCCCGGTGTGCCAGTCGTGCGCGTGCACGACGTCCGGCGGCGAGGCGCGGCCGGCGTACTCGCGTACCGCCGAACAGAAGAGAGCGAAGCGCCGGACGTCATCGACCTCGCCGTAGACCTTGGGTCTGCCCAGTAAGGTCGGCTCGTCCATGAAGAGGTAGCGCACGCCGTCGCGCACGACGTCGCGGACCGTCACGTTCAGCGTCGCGCCGCCGAACGGCGCGGCGATCGCGGCGCCGGCGCCGATCCCCCACTTCGCACGATCGATCGTGCCGTACAGCGGCAGCGCGACCGCGACCTCATGGCCGAGCGCATGCAGCGCTTGCGGCAGCGAGCCGACGACGTCCGCGAGGCCGCCCACCTTGGCGAAGGGCGCGACCTCGGCGGAGGCGAAGAGGATCTTCAAGGGTGTCAGTTGATACCTCCGTACCCCACCGATCGAGCAGGGTATCGGAGCGCTCCGAAACATGCCTGCGCGCGTTCGGGTATCGAAAGCGGTCAACGCCGGAGGAGGGTCTTTGATGTTGTCGCGTCTTCGCCGCTCGACGCTCTTGATCGCAGCCCTCGCCGCGCTCGGGGCGGTCGCCTTGCTCGGCGGCGTCGCACTCGCGTCCGGTGCGACCGCGCCGCCCGTGCCCTTCGCCGGCACCACCGCAGCGGCGAATGGCGACGCGGGGAGGCTCACTGCGATCCTCGACGGTCTGGTCCAGCAGGGCGTGATCACGCGGGATCAGGCGGACAAGATCGTCGCCGCGGTGAGCGCCGCCAGGCCAAAGCCCGTGCCCGCCGTGGTCAAGCATGATTTCGTGGTCGCGGTGGCGAACGCGATCGGCATCGCGCCCTCCGAGCTGCGCACGGAACTTCCCGGAAGGAGTCTGGCGACGGTCGCGCAAGCACACGGCGTCTCGCGCGACACGCTCGTGCAGAAACTCATAGCGGCGGTCGACGCCGACGTGGACAGGGCCCTCGCCGACAAGAAGATCACCCCGGAGCAGGCAGACAGGCTCAAGAAGAACGCGCCCGACACCGTCGCGAAGGCGGTGGACCGGGTCACCGCTCAGCCGAAGGTTGTGGCGCCGCGGGTCAAGGCAAGCGCAGCCGATCTCGCCGCCGCGGCAGCGAAAGCGATCGGCATCTCGGCCGACCAGCTGAAGCGGGAGCTGCCCGGTAAGAGCGTCGCCCAGGTCGCACAAGCGCATGGCGTCACGCGAGACGCGGTCGTCCAGTCGCTGACCACGGCCGCGAACGATCGCATCGCGGCCGCCGCGGCGGCGGGCAAGCTCACCGCGGACCAGGCCGCGCGAATGAAGGCGCTGGCGCCCGTGGCGATCGCGACGTTCGTCGATCACGTACGGTAGAGGCGTTCACTTTCCGGACGCTTGATACGTCGCTGACGTAACGGTTCCCCCGGCATGGCCGTTCACGCGACGGGCTGAGAGGGAACCCTTTGGAGTGACCGCGCGGCGATCCGAACGGTACAGAATCGAGCCAATATCAAGGGCGCGAGTCCCTGACGTGAAGCGCCCAACCTGGAGTTCGCGATAGACAAAGTCCTCGACCAGAGATATCGCATCCTCCAGCCGCTCGGACAGGGCGGCTCGGCACAGGTTTACCTCGCCGAGGATCAGGCGCTGGGTCGTGAGGTCGCGGTGAAGATCCTCGACGAGGACGCCGCGCGCGATCAGAACATCCGCAAGCGCTTCGTCAAAGAGGCCCGCGCGCTGGCGCAGCTCGCGCATCCGAACATCTGCGCGGTCTTCGACGTCGGTGAGGTCGACGGACTGCCGTTCATCGTCATGGAGAAGCTCGAGTTCTCGCTCAAGGCGCTCATCGAGCGTGAGGGTGCACTCGAGATCGGCGACTCGATCCGCATCTCCACCGAGGTTGCCTCGGGCCTCGCGGCCGCGCACGCGCGCGGCATCGTCCACTGCGACATGAAGCCGGCGAACGTGCTCTTCGACAAGGAAGGGCGCGCCAAGATCGCCGACTTCGGCATCGCGCGCACGCCGCAGGACGCGCAGGACACGCCGCAGCTGTTCGCGACGGCGCTGTATGTCGCGCCCGAGCGTGTCGAGGGAAAGCAGCCGACACCCGCGACCGACCTCTACGGTCTGGGGCTGATCCTGTACGAGATGCTGGTTGGAAAGCCGCCGTTCACGAGCACCAACCCGACCGTGCTGCTCCGCGACCATGTCGTGCGGCCGCCGATCCCGCCGAGCCACTTGCGACCGTCGTTGCCTCGCGAGCTCGACGAAGTCGTGACGAAGGCGCTGGCCAAGGCGCCCGATCTCCGCTACCGGAATGCGGCGGACTTCGCACGCGCGCTGTCGCGGATCGAGGGCGCCGAGGACGCGCTGATGACGGTTCGGGTCCACGACAGCGGAAACGGCACGATGATGGCGACGCCGCTTGCCGGGATGGTGCCGTCGCGGAGTGACAGCCCGGTCGTGGCTCTCCTGTCGAAGCACGCCGGCCCGATCCGCCGGCTGTTCTACACGCTGTTCCTGCTGCTTCCGGTCGTCGCGCTGCTCAACACCGCCGGAGTCCCGCTCTCGTACGCGGTGCTGATCGCCGGGATCCCCGGGATCGTGGCACTGGCCGGATATCTCTCCCTGGGACTCGCGATCTGCTGGTTGATCGAGGGCATCGCGCTGTTCCTGTTCGTCCCGGTGCTGTCGCTGCTGTTCCTCTTGACCGGTCTCTGGCTCGCTGTGCGCGAGTACTCGGCGGAGCAGGCCATCCTGGCGCTGGCGATGCCGGCGTCCGTTCCGCTCGGCCTGGCCCCGGCCGTCGTGCTGGCGACGACATCGCTGCACGGCATCGCCGGGGTGCTGACGGTGGCGTGGGGCGCGGTGATGGCGGTCGTGGTCGCACTGGCGCAGGGCACGCCGACGAGCGGGCCCTTCGTGGCGAGTGGTCTGCTGTTCAAGTCGCCTCCGGACCTGCTGTCGACAGACCGTGCCGTCGCGGCACGTGACGCGATCGTCGATGTGTTCCGCGGGGGCGGCGCGCTGGACGTGAGGCTTGCGCCCCTGGGGGGCTACTTCGACCCCAAGTCGATGGGCGATCAGATCACGCAGCTCGCGAGCCGCACCGCCGGCGCCGACCTGCAGGCGATGATGGGCACCATCGCGGCATGGGTCCTGGCGGGTGCGATGGTCTGGGTCATCACGCGTCTCTTCCGTCAGGTCATGGACAGCGCGTTCGGCGCGAAGCGCTGGTTCGCCGTCTACCTGCTGGCGACGGCGCTCGGGACATTCATCGCAGCGTCACTGCTGTTCGCGTTCTTCAGCACCTGGCGTCCGCTGGCCACCTCGAGCGAGGCCGTCACCGACAGCGTGCTGTTCATCTCGGCCATGGTCGGGGCGATCTTCTCGCTCACGGTCAGCGTCATCATCGGCGCCACCAAGCCGACGGATTCGCTCAGCGAGGACCTCACCGGGACCGCGCAGCACGTCTTCGGTCGCGCCTAGCTAGCCCGACGCGGGCGCGGACAGTCGCGCGGCCACCGCGCCGGCCACGATCGCGGCATCTTCTCCAACGCCAAGGAACAGCGACGATTTCCGTTTGCGCAGGTAATGGACGCCGCAGAAGAAGAGTCCCGGTACGACGGTGCTTGCGCCGTCGCTGTGTATCGGAAAGCCAAGGTCGTCGAAGGCGTCCGGGAAATCAGTCCAGGAACGGTAGTCGGGACGGAAACCCGAGGTGACGATGACGGTGCCCACATCGTTCAGAGGGATCGTTCCGGGCGGATCCGCCTCGAACGCAGGCACCGGCGGAAAATTCGGCGCGCGCCGCCCCTGCGCGGCACACGACTTCGCGATCGTTTCGCGGATCTCAGCGTGGCGGGCGTCGCCGAATGCGACCGAGTCAGCGAGATCGGTCGCGAACACGGCGCGCTCGTCGTCGACGGCGGCGAAGTGTCCGAGGAGCCTCACGCCCATCGCCTGCAGCGTGCGGTAGTGCAGATCGTGGCCGCCGCCGTGTCCGGTGTTCTGGACGTTGGCGGTGAAGCGCGCGAGCGGCGATGGCAAATTGGCGAGGGTTCCCTCGAAGAACGGCGTCTCCGCGAGCCAGGCGACGATGTCACGGCCTTCGAGCCGTCGCGGCAGCCACGAGGCGCGCCCGCACGCGAGATAGACGTCGCGTCCCGCCTCGTGGAGCTCTTCGGCGATCTGGCAGCCGGTCTGTCCGCTGCCGATGATGAGCACCTTTCCTGGCCGCAGCTCCTCCGGGTTGCGGTAATCCTCGGCGTCGATGACCGGAAGACCTCGTGGCAGCGCCCCGACCGCGGCGGGCCGGTGCGGCTTCTGGTAGGCGCCGGTGGTGAGAACGACGGCGGTCGCTCGCATCTCGCCGTGATTTGTCTGTAGCAAAAAGGAACCGTCCGACGCGCGTTCTAGGCGTGTGACGTCGACGCCCTCGCGGACCGGCGCGTCGAAGGAGCGGCCGTATCGCTCGAGGTGACGAACGATGTCATCGCGGGGCATGTAGCCGTCGGGGTCGTTGCCGTCGTACGCGCCGCCGGGCAGGCGCACCGTCCAGTTGGGAGTGACGAGGCAGAAGCTGTCCCACCGATCGCGCCAGGATTGGCCGACGCGGCCTCGCTCGAGGACGACGTGTTCGACGCCGAGCTCGGTCAGTTCGTGACTGACGGACAGACCGGCTTGACCTGCGCCGATGACGACAACGTTGAAGCGCTCGCTCACGGATGCCGGACTGTAGGTCCATTCGGGATCGCTGGCTCGTGTCGCGCGATAGTTGACAAACGAGAGGTGATCGTAGAACATATGTTCTACGGCAACGCTGCTCCGCCTACTGACTCCAGACGAGCTCCGCTGCTGCATGTGTCACAAGACCAAGCCCGTCGAAGACTTCGCGTTCCGGAACAAGGCCACTGGGAGACGGCAGGGTCATTGCCGTCAGTGCCATGCCGCGTATCGACGGAAGCACTATCTCGCGAACAAGGCCGAGTACGTCAGTCGCGAAGTGGCACGGATTCGTGGCTATCGAATAGAAAACAGAGCGCTACTGCGCGCTTATCTCGCCGAGCATCCGTGCGTCGACTGCGGTGAGACGGACGTCATCGTGCTCGAGTTTGATCACCGAGATCGGGCGGCGAAGACGGCCGCGATCACAGTGCTCGCAGCGCGGCGTTCGTGGCGCACGGTCCTAAGGGAAATCGAGAGATGCGACGTTCGATGCGTGTCCTGCCACCGGCGGCGAACGGCCGAACAGCTCGGCTGGAGAAAGACCCGCCCCGTTCAACTCAGCATCGCCAGTTTGGTAGATAACCGGCGGGCATCGACCAAGGACTTCGACGCGAATGAAGACACCAGCGGCACGCGGAGGTGTCGTCTCTGCGGTGCGATTAGACCAACAGGAGACTTCGCATATCGAAATAAGGCGATCGGCAAGAGACGCACCGAGTGTCGTCCATGCTGGTCGGCGTACATGCGTCGGCACTATGAACAGAATCGCGGGGTGTACTTGGACCGAGCGAAACGGAGAAGAAAGAGCGACCGACGCCTCGTCTTCGAGCGCATTCTTCAATACCTCAGTCAACATCCCTGCGTCGACTGCGGCGAGACTGACCCAGTACTCCTCGATTTTGACCACCGAGATCCGGATAGAAAGGCCGGGAACATCGGGGAGTTTGCGAGGCGCGGAACGTGGACCCAGGTCTCGAGGGAGATCGAGAAATGCGACGTGCGCTGCGCAAAATGCCATCGCCGAAAGACGGCGCAACAGTTCGGGTGGGCCAAGCTCGCGATCGCATAGACACTCTCGCTAGAATTCGTCGCACGCGGGAGTAGCTCAGTTGGTAGAGCGTCTGCTTCCCAAGCAGAAGGTTTCGCGGGTTCGAGACCCGTCTCCCGCTCAGAAACCGCTAAACCGAAGACGCCGCCTTCTTCCGCTGACCAGCTCGCCGATCGCGGTCCTGCTTCGCGAGGAGACGTTTGCGCAAACGGAACGCGGCGGGTGTCACTTCAAGCAGCTCGTCGTCGGCGAGGAATTCGATGGCATCATCCAGAGAGAGATTGCGCAGACCGTCGAGACGCACCGCGATGTCGGAGTTGCTGCTGCGCTGATTGGTCAGGTGCTTCTTCCGCGCGACGTTCACCTCGAGATCGCGATCGCGGATGTGCTCGCCGACGACCATCCCCTCATACACGTCGATGCCCGGTCCGATGAACAGCTGCCCGCGGTCCTGCGCCTGCGCCAAGCCGAATGTCGTCGTCTCGCCGTCCTCGAAAGCGATCAACGAGCCGAGACTGCGAGAGGAGATCGGGCCCGCCTCCGGTGCGTACCCGGCGAACAACGTGTTCATCGCGCCGCGTCCGCGCACGGCCGTCAAGAACGCCTGACGGAAACCGAGCAGCCCCCGTGTCGGGATCCGGTACACGCAGTGGACGCTGCCGTCCTCGCGGTACTTCATGTCCAGGAGCGTGCCGCGCCGCTCACCGACGAGCTCGACCACTTGCCCGAGCACGTCCTGGGGGACCTCAACCTCGAGCTGCTCGTAGGGCTCCTGCCGCTCCCCGCCGATCATCTTGACGATGACTTCGGGACGAGAGACCTGGAACTCGTAGCCCTCACGACGGAGCGTCTCGATGAGGATGACGAGATGCAGCTCGCCGCGGCCGCTCACGACGAAGGTATCGGCCTGGTCCGTGTCGGCAACGCGCAGCGCAACGTCGCGCTCGAGCTCGGCGTAGAGCCGGTCGCGCAGCTTGCGGCTGGTGAGATGCGTGCCTTCGCGTCCGGCGAACGGACTGGTGTTCACGCCAAATGTCATGCGCAGCGTCGGCTCCTCGACGACGATCGGCGGCAGCGGCCGCGGATCGTTGGCGTCGGCGATCGTGTCGCCGATCCCGACGTCGTCGATTCCGGCGACCGCGACGATGTCGCCCGCGCGAACCTCGTCGACCTCGTCACGCGCCAGCCCGCGAAAGGTAAATACGTTCGCGACCTTCGCCGGCGTCAGGGTGCCGTCGTGCGCGATCCGCGCCACCGCCGCGCCAGGCCGTAGCGTCCCGGCCTGCAGCCGCCCCACGGCGATGCGCCCTTTGTAGTCGTCGTACGTCGTGGTGGTCACCAGGAGCTGCGTCGGCCCCTCCGCGTCGACGTCGGGCGGCGCGATGCGCTCGACGATGGCCTCGAACAGCGGCTGCAACGACGACCCGATGTGCCGGTGATCCGTGCCGGCCTGGCCCGTGAGCGCATTGGTGTAGATAGTCGTGAACTCGGCCTGCTCCTCAGAGGCCCCCAGGTCCAGGAACAGATCGAATGTCTCGTTCAGCACGTGGACCGGACGAGCTTGGGCCCGATCGATCTTGTTGATGACCACGACGACCCGATGACCGCGTCGTAACGCCTGCCGGAGCACGAACTTCGTCTGCGGCATGGGCCCGTCGACCGCGTCCACCAGCAGCAGCACGCCGTCGACCATGTTCATGACCCGCTCGACCTCGCCGCCGAAGTCGACGTGGCCGGGCGTATCGACGATGTTGATCTTCACGCCCTGGTAGATGACGGCCGTGTTCTTGGCCATGATGGTGATGCCGCGCTCCCGCTCCAGCGCGTTCGAGTCCATCACCCGCTCCTCGACCTGCTGGTTCTCGCGGAAGATCTGGCTCTGCCGCAGCATGCCATCCACGAGCGTGGTCTTGCCGTGGTCGACGTGCGCGATGATCGCGATGTTGCGGATGTCGTCTCGGCGCATGTTTTCAGTGTAAGAACGGTCTAGTTCGAGATGTGCTGCGAGTGATCGCGTCAGAGATAGATCCGGCCGGCGGCGTCACGCCGCCGGCCGGAGCAGCTGCTACCGCGCCGCCAGCCCGCCGAGACCCATCAGCGGAGACGAAGCTCCGGTGATCTCGCTGAGACCGCCATTCGAACCGATCCGGAAGGCGCGGATGCGGCGGGCGTTGCTCTCGAGGACATACAGGAATCGACTGTTCTCGCTGGTCGCCAGATCGAGCGGGTGCGCACCCGCCATGAACGCCGCCTGTGCCTTACTGAGCGTTATCGAACCGCCGTGCCCGACGGCGTACGCGGAGATGGAACCGCTACCGGCATTCGCGGTGTAGACGAAGCGGCCATCCTTCGTGACCGCGGCCCAGCAGGCCGCGGCCTGCGTCGTCGCGACCGAGGGACTGACCAGATCGAGCCGGCCGTCCTTCGCGATCGTGTACGAGGACGTCGTGCTCGCCGCGGCCTCGGTGACGAAGACCTCATCGCGATGACCGACGGCGAAGCCAAATGGCGTCGCACCGTTCGACAGACGCGACCACCGTGCGGTGCTCACGCCATCCGTGCCGAGGACGAACGTCTCGATCGTGCTCGAACCCTTTTCGGTCACGATGAGCACGTCCCCCGACCCCGAGAACTGGACCTGCGCCGGGGCTGAGCCCCCGAGCGCGCGAGTCGAGCCGGCGATCGGCGACAGCCTGCCGCCCTGGCCAAGCCTGAAGCCACTGATGTTCGCCACGCCCCCGGCGTTGAGGGCGTAGACCGTGTCGCCCGAGACGGTGACGCTGATCGGCTGTGTACCGCCGGACCAGACGCGTCCGACCAGGGACAGGCCGGTGCCGGTGACGGCGAACGTCGCGATGTCGTTGCTTCCGGCGTCGACGACGAACAGCCAGCGTCCGTTATGGCTGATGCTGACGGCGCCCTGCGAGCCGAGGCTCGCGCCTGTGCCGGACCCGCCGGTCGAGAACTGACCCGCCGCTGAGAGCGAGCCGTCCGCGGCCCGATCGAAGACGAGCACTGCATTTCCCGCCGCGGCGTTGGTCTGGGTGTACACGGCGCCGACAGCGTCGCTCGACGCGAACGCCGGCGCTGCGCCCGCGAACGCGCTGAGCAAGCTGACGATCGCGAGATAGCGGAGAACGCGAAGCATGGCGCGCTGCATAGTCGTGAACCTCCCGTGCGGTGTTCCCGCAAACGGAGGCAGCCTCGCCGAGACGTGCGACGCGCCGATGACGTCCTGTTATCGAAACGTCACGCCGGGATCCGGAACCAAACGCGGGTGAGGCCCGCGCGCGACTCCGCGCCGACGCTACCGCCGCCGAGCTCGACGAGCTGCTTGACGATCGCCAGCCCGATCCCGGCGCCGCCGCGAGCGCGGTCGCGCGACTTGTCGACGCGGTAGAAGCGCTCGAACACGTGCGGCAGGTCCGCTGCCGGAATCTCCTCGCCGGTGTTCGCGACGCTGACCGTTGCGACGCTGTCGCCGCTTTCGGCGGTGATCGTCACGCGGCCGCCGGACGGCGTGTAGCGGAGCGCGTTCTGCAGCAGGTTCGCCAGGACCTGGGCGAGGTGATCCGGGTTCGCCCGTCCGACGATGCCCGTCGGCACTTCCAGCGAGACCGCGATCCCGCGGCGCTCGAACTGCGGTAAGACGAGCTCGACCGCCATCTCGACCGCCTCACGCAGGTCCAGCTCCACCAGCGGCGTGCCGAGCTCGCGGTCGCCGAGCGCCAGCAGATCCAGCGACCGCGCCAGGCGCACGAGTCGATCCGCCTCCTCACGAAGCGAAGCGAACGTCTCCTGTGTCGGCGCGACGACGCCGTCCCGCAACGCTTCCAGGTAACCGACGAGATTCGTCAGCGGCGTACGGAGCTCGTGAGCGGCGTTGGCGATGAACTCGGCGCGCATGCGCTCCTGTTCCTCGAGCCGTTCGGCCATCTGGTTGAACGACCGGGCCAGCAGCGCGACCTCGCGCGGCCCCTGATCCGGTGCACGGACCTGACGCTCGCCGCCGGCGATGCGGGTCGCGACGTCAGCGATGCGGTCGAGCGGGGCCGTCAACCAGCGCGCCAGCAGGATCGCGAGAAGAGCGCTGCCCGCCGCCGCGCCCGCGGTCGCGAGCAGAAAGAACACGGTCACGCTCTCATCGAACATCGCGCGCGACGCCTCGGCGCTCAGCCCGTGCTCGACCATCAGCCGCTGAAAAGTGTCGGCGCCGAACATCAATACGCCGACCGAGACGATCGCCACCGCGGCCGCGGCGACGGCCATCGAAGCGAGGGCGATGCGCAACGCCGTACCGCTCACGTCGATGCTTTCGGGACCGCGCGATAGCCCGTGCCGCGCACGGTCGCGATGTAGCGCGGCCGCTCCGGATCGTCGTGCAGCTTCTCGCGCAGCCGGCCCACGTAGACGTCGACGGTTCGATCGACGGTCTCCGCCGCACCGGAGCCATACAGCGCGTCGAGCAGCGCATCGCGCGATAGGACTCGTCCTTCGGCTTCCGCCAGCGCGACCAGCAGCCGGAACTCCGCGGCAGTCAAGGCGAGCACCTCGTCGCCGCGCTTGATCTCGTGGCGGTCGCGGTCGATCTCGAGATCGCCGAGGTGCAGCACGCCACGCGTCGTCTGCGGGCCCTGGCTGCGGCGGAGTATCGCTTTCACCCGGACGGCCAGCTCCGCCGGCGAGAACGGTTTCGGCAGATAGTCGTCGGCGCCTTCGGCGATGCCCTGGATGCGATCCGCTACGGATGCGCGCGCGGACAGCATCAGGATCGGAACGTCGGAGTCCTCACGCACGCGACGGGCGACGGTCATGCCGTCGAGCTCGGGCAACATCAGGTCGAGCACGACGAGTCTTGGATCGTGAGCCGCGATCGCGGCCAATGCGGCTTTGCCGTCGGCCGCGGTGACGACAGCGAGACCCTCGCGCTCGAGATAGGCGCGGACGAGTTGGACGATCTTCGGATCGTCGTCGACGACGAGGATCGGACCGCCGCGCTCGCCCATGCTGACCAGTCTCCAGCGCGATTGTGACGCTTCGATGACGCTAAAGTGCCTACGTGCGATTCAAGGGCCTCACCGTCGATCGCGCCATGGTGCTATACGCGCACCCGGACGACGCCGAATTCGGCATGGCCGGCACCGTCGCGAAGTGGGCTCGCGCCGGCGTCGAGATGACGTACGTGCTCGTGACGAACGGCGCGTCCGGGTCACAGGATCCGAAGATGACGCGCAAGCGCCTCGCGGCGGTGCGCAAAGCCGAGCAGGACAAGGCGGCGAAGATCCTCGGCGTGAAGCGCGTCGAGTACCTCGGCTACGAGGACGGGTACCTCTACCCCACCCTCGAGGTCCGTCGCGATGTCGCGCGCGTCGTTCGGCGTTACCGGCCGGACGTCCTCTTCAGCATGGATCCGACTT
The DNA here is from genome assembly GCA_005881435.1 of Chloroflexota bacterium. GTDB lineage: Bacteria > Chloroflexota > Limnocylindria > P2-11E > CF-107 > CF-107. Next base: position 98,868 of record VBHP01000031.1, read on the forward strand.
TTCGCGTCGGCGGCGGCTACGTCAACCATCCGGACCACATCGCCGCCGCCGAGGTCGCGCTGCGCACGATCAATCCCGATGCCTCGACGCGGCAGATGTTCCCCGAGCTGTGGCGTCGCGAGCGCCTGGAGCCGCACAAGCCCAAGGCGCTGATGCTCGCCGCGTTCAACGAAGCGGCGGACACGGTCGTCGATATCACGGCCACGATGGATCTCAAGCTCCGCGCGCTGCGCGCGCACGCGTCGCAGGTCAGCGGCGAGTTCGAGGGATTTGTCCGCGAGTGGGCGCGCCGGAGCGCCAGGCGGACCAGCTACCGCTACGCCGAGTCATACCAGCTGATCAAGCTCGAGGAGCCGCCGGGAGTGCCGCCCCGACGCACCCGCGCGCGAAGTTGAGTTCGCGCCGTCTTGACCTAGCCTCGACGAGAAGAGCGGTGGACGAAACCCGGATCGCGGCGATCTTGCAGGACTGCGAGCGCGAGCTCGGCGAACGCGGCCGCGTCGACCTGAAGGCCAGGCACTTCTGGAGCGCGGTCGACTCGGTCAAACGCCGGCCCGAGCTTATCGAGCGGTACGCGGCGCGCATCGCCGCGATCGATCGGCAGGCGTTCCTCAGCGCCACGCCGCTGGTGTTCCCGGCCGGCGTCGGTCGCGCGCTCCTGGTCGCCGGGACGATCGTCGGCATCATGCTTCTCGGCGCGGCCTTCGCGCTGCCAGCCGATCCGCTGGGCGGCGTCGCCTTCTTGCTGGGAGCGGGCGCCCTGCTCGGGGCGACCCACGGACTGGCGCACCTGATCGTCGGTCGACTCTCGGGCATCCAGTTCACCCACTGGTACTCGCGGTTCCCCAAGCAGCCGCAGCCTGGATTCAAGGTCGACTACGCCTCGTATCTGCGCGCCAGACCCACTGCCCGCGCCTGGATGCACGCCTCGGGCGCCATCGTCACGAAGCTGATTCCGTTCGTGCTCGTTCCGGTCGCAGCGGCGGCGCGGCTGCCGTGGTGGACGTTCGCGATCCTCCTCGCGATCGGGATCCTGCAGCTGGTCACCGACGCGCTGTTCTCGGTGCGTTTTGGCGACTGGAAGAAGTTCCGGCGCGAGCGGCGGATCGCGCGCGGCGAGTTGCTACGCTCGTGACCGTGCAGATGCTGGATCCGGTCTGCGACATGACCGTGGACCTCGATGAGGCGCGCGAGGCGGGTCTGACGATGGAGCTCGGCGATCGCGAGTATGCGTTCTGCGGCGAGGGCTGCCTCAAGGCGTTCGCCAAGAGGCTCGCCGCACAGGGGTCGAAGCGCTAGCCACCCTCGATTACCCTGGCGTCATGCGCGACTGGAAAGCGAAAGAGAAGCGGCGCCAGGCGAAGCGCGAAGAGCGCGCGAATCTGTATCCGATCCATGGCGGTTCGCTGCGCTCACAAGCGCCGCGTCCGCTCTCGAAGAAGGTCCAGTCGAAGTTACGAAAGCGGCGCGCACGCTAGAATTTCAGCACCATACGGCAGTGGCGCAACGGTAGCGCATCGGTCTCCAAAACCGAGGGTTGAAGGTTCGAATCCTTCCTGCCGTGCAGGTCCCGATCAGCGCCAACGAGTGAGGATGGCTTCACGCCCGAACAGGTCCGTCGCGAGTCGAAGCGCGACGAAGGCGAAGAAGCCGAGCACGAGCGCACCCAACAGCGCGAACGGCAGGTTCAACACCAGCACGCCACTCAGCTGACCGAATAGCAGTCCGAGCACCGGGACGATCAGCACCGCCGAGACCTGCTGCGCCGTACGGGGGTCGTTGACGCGTGAGGACACGATGACGATGAGCGCGATGCCGATGAGTGCGAGCAGCGGCATGTCCACCGCCAGCACCGCCACCCACCCCGGCGTGATGACCACGCCGGCCACGCGAGGCGTGACCGCCCAGAGCGCGATGCCGGCGACGAACAGCAGCGCGCACGCGAGGGTCAGCACGACGGTCGGCACCAGCGCCGACAGGCTCTTGCCCACGAGGAGCTGCGAGGTCCGGATCGGGGTCGCGAGCAGAGGCTCCAGCGTGCGGTCGCGCTTCTCGCCGACGATCGCGTACGACGCGATCACCGAGGGGATGAATACCGGAAGCAGGAAGAAGATCACCGAGAACTGCTTGCCCACGATCGCCTGCGCGATCTCGTTCGATGACAGGCCGATCAGATCCGGCGGCAGCGGTATGCCCCGCGTCACGACGTCACCAGGCGCGTGACCGGCGAGCGCGAAGACCACGATCGCGAACACAGTGATGGCCGGCGGAACGCCGAGGGTCGCGAGCAGCAGGCCGCGTTGCAGCCGCAGCTCGAGCCACTCCTTTTGGAAGACCACAAGCGCCTTGCTCACTTCCCACCCTGCCCGACCAGCCGCAGGTAGACATCTTCGAGCGAGTGGCGGATCGGCTCGACGTAACGGATCCGCGCCCCGGCGCCCATCAGCGCCTCGATCAGCTCCGGGTTCCGTGCCTCGGGATCGTCGATGCGCAGGGACAACCGCTCGCCGTCGGCACCGGCGTCGCGCACGAAGGGCAGCGCGTGGGCGACGGCCACAAACGGCCGCGCGTCACCGACGATCCGCACCACGGTGCCGGCTCCGAACAGCCCACTGCGGAGCTCGGTGGGCGTGCCCACGCGCACCAGATGCCGCTGGAAGACCGCAATGGTGTCGCAGAGCTCGTCGGCCTCGGGCAGGTTGTGCGTCGTGAGGAAGATCGTTCGTCCCTCGCGGCGCAGCAGCGCGACGAAATCGCGGACGGTGCGCGCCGCCTCCGGATCGAGGCCGGCCGTGGGTTCATCGAGAAAGAGCACCGGCGGCTCGTGCAACAGGGCTCGCGCGATGGCCAGCTTTTGGCGCATCCCCTTGGAGAACGTGCCGACCGGGTCGTCACGGCGGTCCCACAGCTCGAGCATGCGGAGGTATCGCTCGACCTGCTTTGCCGCGCGCCCGGTGGTGAGGTCGTAGAGGCGGGCGAAGTAAGTCAGGTTCTGCCGAGCCGAGAGCCGCTCGTACAGCCCGGGGGACTCTGTCAGGATCCCGACCGAGCGACGGAGCGCGTCGTCGTCCGCCCCGAGCCGATGCCCGGCGACGATCGCGTCCCCCGCACTCGGCGCGATCAGCGCCGCGAGCAGCCGCACGGTCGTCGTCTTCCCCGCACCATTCGGTCCGAGGAACCCGAACACGGTTCCTTCCGGAATGGCGACGTTCAAATCCTCGACCGCGACGCGCCCGTCGAAGCGGCGCGTGAGTCCGTGAGTCTCGATGGCGTTGCCCACGGGCTCACACTAGGGCGGTGGAGGTGCGGACATGACCGAGTTCCAGGAGATGTTGACCCAGGCCCGAGACGCCGTGACGGTGAAGAAGGTCTTCGGTGAGCCCTACCAGCACAACGGCATCACGATCATTCCCGCGGCGAAGATCACCGGCGGCGCGGGCGGAGGCGGCGGCACAGGAGGGAATCAGGAGCGCGGGTTCGGCGGCGGCTACGGCGTGATGTCGAGTCCGGTCGGCACGTACGTGATCAAGGGCGATCAGGTGAAGTGGATTCCCGCCGTCGACGTGAACCGCGCCATGCTCGTCGCCGCGGTGATCACGATCTTCACCCTTGGCACGATCCGCTCGAT
>VBHP01000031.1:102591-103093 GCA_005881435.1 Chloroflexota bacterium
CGATCGGTAGACCAAGACCGGATCCGGTGGAGTCGGCGGAGCGGTAAAAGCGCTCGAACACGTGGGGCAGAACGTCGGCGGCGATGCCCGAACCGGTATCGCTGACGCTGATGGACACCCGTCCCTGGCCCTCACGCGCCTGGACCTCGACGCGACCGCCGCGCGGCGTGTAGCGGAGGGCGTTGGTGATCAGGTTGCCCAGCACCTGTCGGATGCGCACCGGATCGATGTCCAGCTGCGGCAAGCTCGCCGGCGCGTCGACCGCCAGCGCGACACCTTCGGCTTCCGCCGTGGGCCGGAACGGCGCGACGGCATCGTCGATGAGCACGTGCACGTCGCTGGACTCGCGATGCAGCGTCAGCGCGCCGCTCTCGGCGAGCGACAAGGTGCGCAGGTCGTCGATGACCCGCGCCATCACGCGCGTCTCTTCGAGGATCGGCTCCAGATGTGCGTCGTCGCGCGGATACACGCCGTCGATGAGGCCTTCGAGCTGCCCCTGGAT
>VBHP01000031.1:103117-131002 GCA_005881435.1 Chloroflexota bacterium
TCGGCCAGGAGCTGGCGGCGCTGCGTCTCGTTCGCGGCGAGACGTTCGGCCATCGCGTTGAACGACGCGGCCAGCGCGCGCACCTGGCGCGGACCTCGCTCGCGCACGCGGACGCTGTAGTCACCCTCGGCGACACGCCCGACCGCATCCATGACCTCGCCGGCGGTCACGAAGCCGCGCGACCCGCGGAGTAGCGCCAGGAACAACAGGAGGATCGCGGCCACGACCGGCCACGGGCCGAAGACGGCGCCGAGCCACCCGATGACCGCGACGAAGAAGATGAAGAAGCCGACGAAGAAGAGCGGGACGAGGAAGAAGAATCGTGGCCACCGACGGCCCCATCGCCCGCGGGCAGGCGGGAACGGCTCTCCCTCAGGCCACCAGGGTGGACGCTCGCCGCGCCACGGGCCGCGGTAGGAGTGGCGCATCAATCCTCGGCAAAGCGATAGCCGACGCCGTACGCGGTGAGGAGATATCGCGGCCGTCGAGGGTCGGGTTCGATCTTGCGGCGGATGTTCTTGACGTGCGCGTCGATGGCGCGCTCGTACGACTCGAACGCGACGCCGCGGACGGCATCGAGCAGCTGCGCGCGCGTGAACACGCGGCCGGGGTGTCGCGCGAGCGTGGTCAAGAGCTCGAATTCGGTCGCGGTCAGCTCGACCGCTTCGGCCGCTATGGTTACCCGCCGCCGCGGCACGTCGAGCACGACGTCGGCGACGCGGATCAGCTCGTCGTCCGCGGGATAGGCCGCCGCCCGCCGCAGCACCGCGCGGACACGGGCGACGAGCTCCTTGGGGCTGAAGGGTTTGGTGACGTAATCGTCGGCGCCGAGCTCGAGCCCGACGAGCCGGTCGCTCTCTTCCGCGCGTGCGGTGAGGACGATCAACGGGATGCTGGAGTCACGACGGAGGGCACGCGTCACGTCCAGGCCGTCCTTGTCCGGCAGACCCAGATCCAAGATGACGAGGTCGGGACGCTCCGAACGCGCGAGCGCGAGGGCCGACGTGCCGTCCGACGCCGTCGTGACGGCGAAGCCCCCGCGCTCTAGGTAGTCGCGGACGAGCTGCGTGATCTTGGGTTCGTCGTCAACGACGAGGACCCTCTTCACGTGGTTGCTCCGTTGCGCCTGCCGGCTTTTCGCCGTGCAGCTCGCGGTGCCACTGCTCGAGCATCGCGCGTCGGTCACCGCCGTACCAGCCACCCTTGCCGTAGCCGCCCCAGCGGCCGCCTCCGGCGATCCCCCGGATCAGGCCGAAGATCAGGAAGATGAACAGCAGCGGGAACAGGAGTCCCAGGAACCCGAAGCCGAAGAACCCGAACGGGTGCCAGAAGTACGGATACACCGCGGGGACGGCCGTCGCACCCGGGGCGACGACGGAGACCGCCTGCGAGATGCCGATCTGGTAACCGATGGCGCCGACGATGACGGCACCGAGAATAAGCAGGATCGCCAATCCGAAACGCATTTTGTGTGTGACCTCCTCTCAGGTCGTGAGACGGAGGATGCCCGCGGGGCGTGAAGAAGTTATGAAGCCGGCGCGGAGAGGTACGACAGGAACAACGCCTCGGCGAGCACGCTCTTCTCGAGGTCGCCGAGGTCGACGCTCTCGTTTTCCGAGTGCGGCGCGGACGTCGGATCTCCGGCACCCGTCAGCAGCAGTGGCGCATTGGGAAACTCGCGAGCGAAGTCCGCCACGAAGGGGATCGATCCGCCCGAGCCCATCTCCACCGGCTCTCGGCCGAACGCGTCGGCGAGCGCCCGGCGCATCGCGTCGAACGCCGGACCGGCGGCATCGAACTTGAACGGCTTGCCGGTGCTTTCCGGCGTGATCGTCACCTCCGCGCCCCAGGGCACATGCGCGCGAAGGTGCTCCGTCAGCGCTTTCATCGCGGCAGCGGGATCGTCACCCGGCGCGAGCCGCATGCTGACCTTGGCGCGCGCCGACGGCACGAGCTGGTTCGTCGCATCCTTCACCGACGGCACGTCCATGCCGAGGACGTCGACGGCGGGACCCATCCACATGCGCTGCGTCAGCGGACCTTCGCCGATGAGCCTGACGGCCGGACGCACGCCGGCATCGGCTCGCAGCTGCTTCTCGGTCAGATCCAGCGGGTCGGCCTTGCCGCGCGCGCGGCCGGGCACCGCGACGTTCCCGCGCTCGTCGTGCAGGGACGCGATCGCGCGCGCGAGGACGGTGATCGCATCCGGGATCGCGCCGCCGTACTCGCCGCTGTGCACGGCGTGGTCGAGCGTGCGGACCTCGATGATGCAGCTGACGATGCCACGCAGCGACGTGGTGATGCCGGGCTCACCGACACGCCAGGTCCCCGAGTCGGCATTGATCACGACGTCGCAGCGGAGCACGTCCTTGTAGCGCTCGAGGTACTGCGCCATGTGCTCGGAGCTGCTTTCCTCTTCGCCCTCGACGAAGACGGCGATGCCGACAGGCGGATCGGCGTCGAAGGCGCGGAGCGCTCCGACGTGCATGACGATGCCGCACTTGTCGTCGGACGTCCCCCGCCCGTAGAGGCGTCCACCTTTCTCGACCGGCTCAAAGGGGTCGGTGCGCCAGAGGGACAACGGGCCCGTCGGCTGCACATCGTGATGGGCGTACAGCAGGACCGTCGGCGCCCCCGGCGGAGCGCGGCGGGTGGCGATGACCGCGGGATGCTCGCACCCTTCGACCTGCGCCAGGCGCGACTCGAGCCCGAGCGCGGCAAAGAGGTCGCGCGTCAGCTCGCCGGAGCGGCGCACCTGCGAGAGGTCGAAGCCCTTGTGGCCGACGGACGGAATTCGCACCAAGCGCTCGAGGTCCGTGCGGATACCAGGCATGAGTCGATGCACTTTGTCGCGCAGCTGTCTGGTGTCGAGCGCGGTCTGCATCGCGGCAGAGAGCGTACGACCTTGGACGGATCAGCGCGAAACGCTACCGCGGGCTATTTCTTGGTGTCGTCGCGCTTCTCGACCTCGATCGTGCAGTCGGCGACCAGGGCAGCGATCGCGCCGATGGCCGCCCACACCGGCAGGAGCGCGGCGCCGACGACGCCGACGGTCAGCGGCACGGTGATCAGCACCTGTCCCTGCGCGTTCTTGACGATGATGTTGCGGACGTTGCCCTCGTGGATGAGCTGCTGAATCTTCTGGATGACCCGGTTGATGTCTTCGTCCCTGAGCCTGAAGGTCTCGAAGATCCGGTCCTTGTTCACGGTCGTAGGCATCTCGCACCTCCCCTGTGCTGTACCGACATGGTGGCAGGATGGGGGCCAAGACGGAGCGAGGCGCGGTGCGCGATCAGCGGCCGGGTTCGCCGCCAAGCAGCGCCGCGATCATCTCCTCCGGCGGACGACGCACGTTCCCGGCGTTGTCGAGGAACGCGCCGCGGGAGCGGTCGGCCGCGACGACCGTGCCGTCGCTGCGCCGTGCCTCGTGGTGCCAGGTGCCCGAGACGCGGCGCATCTCCACGATCCGGCTCACGATGGCGAGGAAATGTCCGATCTGGAGCGTGACGAAGTCGGCCTCGCGCATACGGGATGGTGTCCAGCCGACGAGCTGTGCGGCGCGATACACGGCGTACTCGAACCATTGCAGCACCGCCGCGGGACGGAGGGCGCCATCGGGTCCGAGCTCGAAGCTTCGCACCGCCTGCGACCACGCGAACGGTCGGCCGCCGAGATCGCGCTCGAGCGCCGGCAACGACGGCGCCGCCACTCCCGGATCGACGCGCCATTCGGCCGTCGCGCTCGCATGCGTCCGGCCGTCGTGGTCGACGCGGTAGCGCGCCGCGAGCATGCCATCCCGTTCGGCGTCAGCCTCGACGGCGATCTCGACGTCGGCGTTAGGGAGCAGTGGCCGGCGGAATTCGATCTCGATCCGCGCCAGCTCGAGCGTCGGGCGCGGCATGACGCGGTCTGTCGCCTCGCGGATCAGCGCCAGGTACGCGGCGTTGTTGACGTGCCCGAAGCGATCGCAGTCATCCCACCGTGTGCGCAGACGGACGCGACCGTCTGCCTCCGGCGTCACTTCTTCTTCGGCGGAAGGGTCAGCGCGTACTGCAGGCCGCGTTCGATCCAGGCGCGCAGCGACGCCGGCTTCGCGACCAGCGCCGCGGGCACGACGACGTACTCCTTCATCGCCCGGCCGGGCATCGGCTCGAACGGTCCAGCGCCCTTCTCCTTCAGCAGCCTGGCGCGATCGTCCTCGGCCAGACGCACCACGACCTTGTCCTGATAGGTGCCGGCGAACATGTTGCCGTTCACGAACAGCGCGGGATAACCGAACATCGGCTTCTTCACCGCGCGCGAATCCTTCGGCGCCGCCTTGTCGAAGGCGGCGATCAGCTCGGGCGGAGACTTCTTCCACTGCACCGCGCTACTCCTGTGCGATCCGGCGCGAGAGCAGCTCGCGCTCGGCCGGATTCTCGGTGAGCTCGAGAGCGCGAGCGTCCGCGGCGCGCGCCTCGGCCTCGCGTCCGAGGCCTCGCAGGAATTCGGCGCGCACGGCGTGTAGGAGGTGATAGCGCTCGAGGGCGTCGCCGATGGCGTCGACCTCTCGGAGCGCCGCCTGCGGGCCGGCGACGTGCGAGACCGCGACGGCGCGGTTCAGCCTGACGACCGGCGAGGGCCACAGCACCAGCAGGCGATCGTAAAGCTCGACGATACGAGCCCAATCGGTGGCCTCGAATGATGGCGCGATCGCATGCGCCACGGCGATCGCCGCCTGCAGCTGGTACGTTCCCGGACGCCCGAACGCCACCGCCCGTTCGACGAGGGCGACCCCTTGCGTCAGCCGTTCGCGGTCCCAGCGTGTGCGGTCCTGCCGTTCGAAGAGCACCAGCCTGCCCGCCCCGTCGAAGCGTGTCTTGGCGCGTGCGAGGTGCAGGCGCATCAGCGCCAGCAGACCCAGGACCTCGGGTTCGTCGGGCAGCAGCCGGGACAGCAGCGACGTCAGCCACTCGGCATCTTCGGCGAGGTCGCGCCGCTCCGGCGTCTCGCCGGCTGTCGCGAGGTAACCCTCGTTGAACGCCAGATACAGCACGGCGAGGACCTCCTCGAGCCGCTCGCCGAGCTCGTCGCGCTCGGGGACGCGGAACGGGATCTTCGCGTCGACGATCTTGCGTTTCGCGCGCACGATCCGCTGCGCGATCGTCGACTCCGGCACCACGAACGCGCGAGCGATCTCGGCGGTGGTGAGACCGATGACCGCGCGCAGCGTGAGCGCGAGCTGCGCCTCGCGCGCCAGAGCCGGATGGCAGCAGGTGAAGATGAGATCGAGGCGCTCGTCCCCGGGCGGCCGCGCGACAGATGGACCGCGCGTCATCGACCCCTCCTCGAGGAGCGCGAGCTTTTCGCGATAGCGTGCGTCGCGACGGAGGCGATCGATGGCTTTGCGTCGCGCCGCCGTCGTGAGCCACGCCCCCGGATTGTCGGGAATGCCGTCGCGCGGCCAGCGTTCCAGTGCGGTCACGAGCGCGTCCTGCACCGCATCCTCCGCGACGTCGAAGTCGCCGAGGAGGCGGACCATCGCCGCGGTCACGCGAGCCACCTCGTCGCGCACGACGCGGGCGAGCTCGTGGTGCGCCGAGGAGAGGCCCGCCTCGATGGCGTTACTGCTCGCGGGCGACCAACGGTCGGACTTCGACAAGCGCATCGGGCAGCATCGAGACCCACTCTTTCGCCACGCCGATCGCGGCGTCGAGGTCCGCCGCGTTCACGATGGCGTATCCCCCGATCGCTTCCTTCGTCTCGATGAATGGGCCGTCGGTGATGACCGGCCGGCCGTTCTTCGCCTTCACCGTCGTGGCCTTGTCCGGACCCTGCAGCTGAGCGCCTTCGGCGATGACGCCCTTCTGCTGCTTCTCTCCCCACCACTGACCGATGCGCGCGTACGCCTTATCCATCTCGGCCTTCGGCATGTTCTCGTACGCCGTGGCGTCCGCATCGCAGAGCAGGAGCATGTACTTCACGTTGCCAACCTCCCGAGGCGCCACTTTCGAGCGCCGTTCTCGACAACACGACGAACGGCGCGGGCGGAAATCGACGTCAGGAGGCTAGCGTTTCGGCGGCAGGTCCTTTCGATTTGACCCTTGCCGATCGACCTGAGACAAATCGAAAGGGCCTGCTTCTTCGGCCGCGACGTCTTCGATCTGCTCCTCGGTGCGCTCGCGGTTGGCCTGGCCCATCTGCTCGCTTTCCTTCTCGCGGAGGCGCTCCTCGGTCTCCTCGGGCGTCCGCGTCGGCGGCTGGCCGGCTTCGTTCTGGGGTGTCCGCTTCTCGTTCATGCCCAGCCGGGACGGCAAGCGGCGTGCCGTTCGGGCGCCTATAAACTTCCGCGCTCATGACCCCGAACGCGCTGAAGCTCGCACGCCTGGGCGATCCGGCCACACTTGATGCCGGCACGTTCGGGAGCAAGAGCGCGAACCTGGCGCGTCTCGCGACATCGTTCCGCGTGCCCGACGGCTTCTGCCTGTCGGCGACGGTCTTCGACGAGCTCGGCCAGGCGATGTCGCCGGCGGGCGCGGCCGAACGAAAGCAGCTGCGCGGGATCGTCGCCGGGGCATACCGCGACCTAGGCGAGCCGCTGGTGGCGGTGCGCTCGTCGGCGATCGGCGAAGACGGCGAGGACGCGTCCTTCGCCGGTCAGCACGAGACGATCCTGGGCGTGCGCGGCGTCGATGACGTCGTGGAGGCGATCTTGTCGTGCTGGCGGTCGGCCTCGTCCGATCGCGCGACGGCGTATCGCCGCGAGCGCGGCATCGCCGCGGCACCACGCGTCGCGGTGCTGGTGCAACGCATGGTCGACGCGGAGGTCTCGGCCATCGCCTTCAGCGCCGATCCCGTCGGCGCGGACGAGAACGTCATCGTCGTCGACGCCGCGCCCGGCCCGGGAGAGCGGATCGCGTCCGGCGAGGTGACACCGGAGCGGTACGTCATCCGCAAATCCGATCTCGCGATCGTGGCGCGGGCCGAGGCCTGCAGCCTCGCTGACACGCAGACGCTGCTGATCGCCAAGCTCGTTCGCGCGCTGGAGGAGGCGCACGGTTTCGCTGTGGACGTCGAGTGCGCGTTTGCCGGTGGCGAGCTGCATCTGCTGCAGTGCCGGCCGATCACGACGCTGCGCCGGCGCGATCCGACGTTCCCCGTCGTGTGGCGCGAGCCGCACGACGCGACGCTGCATTGGGCCCGCGAGGACGCGCACTACTCGCTCGCCATCCCGCGGCTTTGCTTGGAATACGTCCGCTTCGGCCCTGCGGCCGGTTTGCGACGCCGCTCGGAGCTGCTGGCGATGCCGTTCTACGCGCGCTTCGAGCCGTTCAACGGTCACATCTACGCCGCGCTGGAATGGACCGCGCCCGAAGAGGAGCGCGAGGCGCGGAACCGCAAGGCAGTGGCGGCGCGGCGCACGCTGGCACGCGACCTACCGCGCCGGTGGACCGACGAATACATGCCACGGCTGCGGGCGCACTACGACTGGATGCGATCGATCGACACCGAACGTCTCGATCTCGGCGACCTGGCAGCGTCGTGGGAAGAGCTGTGGGCCCGCGTCACCGACGTCTGGGTGATGCACATGATGACGACGGGCGGCTCGTACATCCTGATGGACGAGCTCGCCGCGACGTACATCGACCTCACCGGCGGGAACGAGGCCGAGGCCTTGTCGTTGACGGCGGGCCACGCGGTCACGCTGCAACAGCTCGAGCGCGATCTATACCAGCTGACCGAAGCCGCGCGGCGCTGGGACCACGCCGACACGATCGCGGGCGGCCGCGCGCGCGACCTCGACGGTATTCGTCGCAGGCCCGGCGGACCGCGCCTGGCGGCCAAGATCGAGCGATTCCTGGCCATGCACGGGGACGTGGGGCAGAGCGGCGAAGATCTGCGCCGCCCGGCATGGCGCGACGAGCCCGCGAATCTCGTTGCCGAGATCGCGCGACGGCTCGGCATGCGTGGCGAGCATCCGGACGTCCGCCTCAACCGGCTCCTCGCCGAAGGCGATCGCATCGCGGCGGTGGCCCGCCACGCGCTCCGCGATCGTCCCGCGGAGCTGTTGCTCTTCGAGGAGGTGCTGGCACTCGCGCGCGAGGCCGGACCGCTCACCGAGGAGCACAACTACTGGATCGACCGCTTGGTGCAGGCGCATGTGCGCCGCGCGACGTACGCGATCGGTCGCCGCATGGTGCGTGAGGGTCTCCTCACGGCTGCCGACGACATCTTCTATTTCGACGTTCCCGAGATCGCCGCCGCGCTCCGCGACCGAGGCGACCTGCGACCGCGAACGGCGGACCGCGTCGCCGAGTTCACGCGATGGAGCCGCCTGCGAGCCCCGGAATGGATCGGCGCACCGCCTCCCCCCGCCGTCGCCGGCGGTCCCGCCGCGTCGCGCGTCGACCTTGGCTACAAGGTCGCGCAGGAGGATGCGCGCATCCTGCGTGGCGTGCCGGCGTCAGGCGGCGTGGTCCGCGGGCCGGCACGACTGGTCCTGACCATGGATGACTTCGCGAAGATGCACCCTGGCGACGTCCTCGTCTGTCGCTCGACCAACGTCAGCTGGATCTCGCTCTTCACCGTCGCGGCGGCGGTCGTGACCGAGGTCGGTGGCGCGCTCTCGCACGCCGCCGTGGTGGCCCGTGAGTTCGGCGTCCCCGCCGTCGTCGCCACAGGAACGGCGTTGTCGCTGCTGTCGGACGGTCAGCTGGTGGAGGTCGATGGATCCGCGGGCACGATCCGCGTGCTCGATCCCGCTCCCGGCAGCGCCAGACCGGAAAGGGCGGCGCACGCTGCCGCGGCGGTGAACAGCGCGAACAGCGCCGTCGTCCCGCCGCCGCCGGCGAAGGCGACGCCGACGCTGACCGACGCGAGCATTCCGCCGAAGTAACGGCTCGTCGACACCACCCCGGACCCCAGCGCCGCATGCTCCGCGGGCAGCACGTCGAGGGACGCCAGACGGATCGACGGGAACGTCAACGCCTGGCCCGCTCCGGCGAGGACCAACGCAGCGACCAGCGGAACGATCGACGCCGACACACCGAAGATCAGCGGCGCCACGCCGGCCGCGAGAGCGATGCAACCGACCACCGTCGTCGTCCGCGCGCCGATCCGATCAGCGAGGCGACCGCCGAACGGCGACAGCACGATGCTTGGCAGGGAGAACATCGTCAGCACGATCCCAGACACGAGGCTGGAGCCGAGGATGATCGGCAGCGCCAGCAATGTTCCGTACATCGCCAGGTTGGAGAACGCGATCGTCGCGTTCGCGGCAGTGAACGCGCGCACGCGGAACAGCCACAGCGGTAGCGCCGGATCGCGGCGCGAGCGCTCGTATCGGACGAATAGCCACGCGCCGACGCCGATCGCGGCAAGGGCCGCGAGCCGCGGAAGGTCTGGCGCGGAGTCCAGCGTGGACAGCCACCACGCCGTCGCCAGCAGCAAGATGCCGAGCCCGAACGCGCCGCCAAGATCGAAGCGCGACGTCGGTCGCGCACGATCTTCGACCGGCACGCCGCGGCGCACTAAAAGGAGCGCGGCCAGCGCGAGCGGCACGTTGATCACGAAGATGGCGCGCCAATCGATCGTCGCCAGCAGGCCGCCCACCAGCGGGCCGACAGACGCGCCGATGCCGGTCGCCCCGGCGACGATGCCGAACTGCGCCCCGCGGCCGCCGGCGGGGAGCGCGTCGCGCAGCACGCCGAGCCCGTTCGGCACGACCGCAGCCGCGGAGATCGCCTGCTGCAGGCGGAAGAACGCAAGGACCGGAAGGCTCGGCGCGAGCGCGGCGCCAAGCGAGGCGACCGTAAAGTAGGCCAGGGCGGCGAGCATCACGCGGCGCCGTCCGTAGCGGTCCCCGATCCGTCCGGCGATCGGCTGCAACGCCGCCATCGCCACGAGATACGCGGTGACGATCCACGAGGCGTCGCGCACGCCGACGCCGAGATCGCGTGACAGCGCGGGCAGCGCGACCACGATCATGGTCGAGTTCAGCGGCACCAGCAGGTTGCCGAGCGCGACCGCGACCACGAGCGCGTTCATCGCGCGAGTCTAGGCGCGAGGCTTCGCTATCGGCCGCGCTGCCGCTTGACCTTGTTGGTCTGCTTCGCGAGTGCGGTCCGCGTGCGCTTCGGGAGATGGGCGATCGTTCGCTTGCGTTTCGCCGCCGCGGCGGCTTTCTTCACGTTCCGCCGTGCCGCCGCCCGCGCTGCCGCGGTCGCTATCAGTCCTATCCTGGCTTCGCGATCTTGTCGGCGTCGGAGACCTCGATGCCATGTCTCTTCGCCGCGGCGACGATCTTCCTGCGCGCCTCCTCCTTGTCGGACGCGCTCTCGAAGTTGGTCTGATTCCAACGAGACATCGCATTCCGGATGTGCGACTCGTCGTTGATCGGAAGATGCTCGCCGCCCTTCGAATCGACGTACGCGAAGTCGTCGCGAGGTAGCTTGTCGCGCTTTTCAGCATCCAGTTCTGCCATGGCCTGAGGCGTTGCAGACCGCGTGCCGGGGTGCGCGCGCGTCACGAGGAGAGCACCATGATGCGCATGCCGCTGGGGGAGTACCGCAAGAAGCGACGCTTCACCAAGACTCCCGAGCCGAAGGGCTCGCCGGCCGTGCGGCGCAAGAGCGCAGGCAACCTTTTTGTGGTGCAGAAGCATCGCGCGACAGCCCTGCACTACGACTTTCGCCTGGAGGCCAACGGCGTACTGGTGTCGTGGGCCGTGCCGAAAGGGCCCTCGCTCGATCCGTCGCAGAAGCGGCTGGCGATGGCCGTCGAAGATCATCCGCTCGACTACGCGCGATTCGAGGGCACGATCCCGCAGGGCGAGTACGGCGGGGGGACCGTGATGGTCTGGGACATCGGCACTTACGACCTCGAGGACGACGAGGACTTCGCCACCGCGTACAAGAAAGGACGACTGACGTTCACCCTGCACGGCAAGAAGCTCAAAGGACGGTGGTCGCTCGTACACACCGGCGGGACGCGGCAATGGCTGCTGTTCAAACGGACCGATCGCTACGCCTCGAAGGACGTCGATATCACCGTCGACAAGCCGCGATCGGTCCTGACCCGCCGGCTCCTGGCGACGATCGCGCGCGAAGGCGGCGGAGATGTCGAGAAGGCGGCGAGCGGTGATCCGCATTGAGGCCGTTCACGCCGATGCTGGCCACGCTCACGCGCGAGGTGCCGAGCGGACCGGAGTGGGTCTTCGAGGAGAAGTACGACGGCATCCGCGCGCTCGCGATACGGCAGCGCGGTGGCACCCGGCTGTACTCGCGATCGCTGCGTGACATCACCGCGGACTTCGCCGAAGTAGCGCGGGACGTGGCCGCGCTGCCGGGCCAGGAGCTGGTGCTCGACGGCGAGCTGGTCGCGCTCGACCGGCACAACGTCTCGCGCTTTCAGCTCTTTCAGCGTCGAGGAGAGGAGGGCGTGCGCCTCCGCTACGCCGTGTTCGACCTGCTCGAGGCGAGGGGGCAGCGCCTGTTTTCGCGACCGCTCCACGAGCGGCGCGCCGCTCTCGAAGCACTCGTGCCCAGGGGAGAGTCGCTGCTGCTGCTGAGCCGCCGCGTGCCCGGCGACGGTGAGAAGGCGTACGCCCGCGCCAGAGCCAAGGGCTGGGAGGGCGTCATCGCCAAAAACACGCGGTCCACATACGAGCCCGGCGTGCGCTCGCGCGATTGGCTGAAGGTGAAAGTGCGCAAGGAGTCGGAGTTCGTGATCGGCGGATACACGCCGCCCGAAGGTGCCCGCACCGAGTTCGGCGCACTGCTGGTCGGCCTCTACGACGGCGATCGTCTGCGCTACACCGGCAAGGTCGGCACCGGCTTCACGGCCAAGACGCTGCGCGAACTCGGCGCGAAGTTGCGCCGGCTGCGCACGGAGACCTCGCCGTTCGACCCCGCCCCGCGCCTGCGTGACGCGACGTGGGTCCGCCCCGAGCTCGTGGCGCAGATCGCCTTTCACGAGTGGACCGCCGACGGCAAGCTGCGACAGCCCGCTTTTCTCGGACTCCGCGAGGACAAAGATCCGCGCGAATGCCGCTGGAGCGAACGTGAGACCTAGAACGCGCGATTCCACATCCCTGGTGAAGAACGCGGACAAGGTGTGGTGGCCCGGCGAGGGCATCACCAAGGGGGAGATCGCCGCGTTCTACGACTCCGTCGACGCGCTCCTCACGCCGTGGCTGCGCGACCGCCCGCTTGTGGCGGAACGTTGTCCGGACGGGGTGGCCGGCTTTTGCTTCTACCAGAAGAACTTCCCTCCCGGCTCGCAGCCGAAGGATCTGCCACGACTGAAATTGCACGCCGCCTCGACCAAGAAGGACGTCCACTACCTCGTCGGCACCGACGCGCACGCGGCGGTGGAGCTCGTCGACCTCGGCTGCATCGCGCTGCACGTGTTCAACGTGCGTCAAGATGACCTGGAGCATCCCGACTGGCTGGCGTTCGACCTCGACCCGACGACCAAGGAGTTCGCCGACGCCGCTCGGGCGGGTCTGGGACTCCGGAAGATCCTCGACGAAGCGAAGCTCGTGTCCTACCCCAAGACGTCGGGCTCGCGCGGATTGCACATCTTCGTGCCGCTCCGCCGGAGCGACTCGCAGGACGATGTCCGTGGCTATGCGATGCGCGTCGGCGAGGAGCTGGCCGCGCGGCTGCCCGATCTCGTGACCGTCGAGTTCTCCATCGCCAAACGCGGAAAGCGCGTCTTCGCCGACGCGGCGCGCAATTCGCTCACCCAGACGATCGTCTCGCCATATTCGGTCCGGCGTCGTCCGAAAGCGCCGGTGTCCACGCCCCTGGAATGGGATGAGGTGACGACGCGTCTCGATCCGGCGCGCTTCAACATCAAGACCTTCGCGCGCCTGCGAAAGAGCGATCCGTGGCGCGACTTCTGGCGGAAGCGGCAGTCGCTGCCGAAGCCGTAGCCGGGTGGCGCGGGTCCGCATCGGTACGTCGGGGTGGGTGTACCAGCACTGGCGCGGCCGCTTCTATCCGGAGAAACTCGCGGCCGCGCGGTGGTTCGAGTTCTACGCTTCTCGCTTCGACACGGTCGAGCTGAACAACTCGTTCTACCGTCAGCCGTCGCGCAAGACGTTCGAGGGCTGGCGCGCCAGGTCGCCGGTGGACTTCCGCTTCGCGGTGAAGCTGAATCGGTTCGTGACCCACTACAAACGCCTGAAGGTCAGCGCCGAGTCGATCGCGCTCTCGTACGACACCATGGCCGGCCTCGGGCCGAAGCTCGCCGTCGTCCTGGCGCAGCTGCCGCCGCGGATGAAGTTCGACGCCGCACGGCTGGACGGATTCCTGCGCGCGGTCGCGCGCCGCCGGCGCCGTCACGCACTCGAGCCGCGCGACGCGTCGTGGCTCACCGACGAGGCGCTCTCGGCGCTGCGGCGGCGCAGGGTCGCACTCTGCGTCATCGACACGCCGCGCTGGCCCTCGCGCATCGCGGTCACGGCGGACTTCGTCTATCTGCGATTCCACGGGCCGCGCGGCCTGTACGCCTCGAACTATTCGGACGGCGAGCTGCGCGACTGGGCCGATCGCATCCGCGCCTGGCGCGACCAGGACCTCGACGTTTTCGCGTATTTCAACAACGACGCCAACGCTTACGCCGTGTTCAACGCGCTGCGGCTGCGCGAGCTCGTCGGCTGACCTGAGCTCAACCCCCGCGCACCACGACGAGCGCGTCGCGGCCCGATTCCGCGCCCCAGACCTCTCCCGGCCGGCCGAGGAGCTGGCGCACGGTGGCGTTGGGCGCGAGCAGGAACGAGGTGAAGCGCTCGGTCTGCGGATCGAAGCGCACGATCGCGTTCGCGCCGAAATCGGAGAGCCACACCACGTCCTGGCCGTCGACGTAGACGGCATAGGCCATCGGCGTGTCGCCGGGGAGCTTCCACTCGCGCCAGCGATCCTGCCCCGGGTCGTACATCGCAAGCTGACCCGCGTTCCACTCGCTCACCCACAGCCGTCCGCGCGAGTCCGACCAGATCCTGCGGGCGCCCTGTTGCTGCGTCGGCGGCTCGAGGATGCGGATGGCTGCGGTCGACACGTCGATGCGGCCGATGTAATTGCCCGCGAGCGAGGCGAAGTAGACATCGCCGCTCGGCGTGGTGGCGATGCCGTACGGGCCGGAGCCGCGGGGCGCGGTGAAAGTCCGCATCGCTCCCGTCGCCGGATCGAGGCGTCCGATCAGCCCGCCCTGACCAGTGAACCACAGCACGCCATTCCGATCGAACGTCGCGGTGTTGAGGCCGGCGTTCGGTCCGGGAGCGTCATAGCGCCGCACCTCTTCCGACTCCGGATCGACGCGCACGATGGCATTGAGACCGCCGTCGGTGATCCAGGGAGCGCCGTCGGGCCCGACGATGACGCCGTGCGGCGCGGAACCGGTGCCGAGGCGAATGCGACGCAGGTCCCCGCTGACCGGGTCGAACCAGCCCAGCTCGCCGGATCCCTGAGCGGTGAACCACACGCCGCCGTCGCGAGCCGGAGCGACATCGTGCGGATGCATACCGCTAGGGACCGGGAAGGTGGAGAGGATCGGTCCCGCGCCGGGGCTGACGGACGCCGTCGGCAGGGCCGCGGGCGCGCTCGCGGTGCCGCTCGACGCGGCGCGCGGTGCCGGAGCGGTGGCGCAGCCACCGACGACCAGGGCCGCCAGCACGACCGGCGCTATTCGCGCTGCCATCGCGTCGCACGGTAGTACGGACGGAATCCCAGATCCCGTTGGTTCTGCGCCGAGACCCGGTTCGATTCGTCGTACCGGCACAGAAAGGTGCGCTCGCCGAGGCCGACGCCGAGCCGAACGCGTTCGGCGATGACCGCGTCGTGAATGCCGCGGCCGCGAAAAGATGGCAGCACGGCCGCGCCGCCGAGGCTGGCCAGGGCCTCGTGCCGGTACAGCATTCCGGTCCCCGCGGGTGTGCCGTCGATGCGCGCCTCGATCCCGATGGCACTGCGTGGATGCACGCGCATGAGCGCGATCTGGGCCGCGCGGAAATACGCCCGCAGGAAGCCGCGGTCGGCGAACGCGCGCCGGCCGAGGTCGACGAATGCCGCAATACGGTCGAACGGCACGCGCGCGAGGGTCAGGCCGGCGACCGCGGGCCCGCGCGGCGCCCGCGCTGTGCGCAGGATCGTGGTCACCATGTCGTGATCGTCGACGCGCCTAAATCCATGGCGCCGCACGAGTCCGGATACACCGGAGCCGACGAGCTCCTCGGCCAAGAGCAGCCGGGCCGGCAGCCCGAGGCCGTCGTAGTGACGAACGATCGCGTCCAGCACGTCGTCCGTCGGCGCGGAGAGCACGCCGAAGCCGACGGCCTGCGAGCCGAACCCCGACAGCGGGAAACGTGGGGATCGCGAGAAGCACGCGACGCCGCGGCGCCATGCGATCCGGAAGGCATAGCGGCGCGCGAGCCGTCGATCGCTCTGGGTGTAGCGGCGGAGTCCCTCGATCTCGTGCCGCACGATGGCGCGGTCGAGGGCGCTCACGCGGGTTCGACGAAGGTGACGTGCGGTCCGTCGCCGATCGGGAAGCGCAATTCGGTCCCGTCGCCCAGACGGACCCAGGCCTCCCCTGCGCCGTGCGCAACCCGGCCGAGCCAGGCGCGGACGCCATCGGGTTCCGGCCCGTACCACACCACCTCCTGCTCGCGCACCGCGATCACGCGCGGGTCCTCGCCGAGGGTGAGCTCGGCGCCATCCTCGGTGACACGCAGCCGTCGGACCTCGTCGCGCTTGAAACCGAGCAGCCGCTCGTCGGTGAAGCGGATCAGAAAACGCCCGTCGCGCGAGGCGTTGACCGCGCCGAGCCAGGCGCGGAAGTTCTTGATCTCCGGTCCGTAGGCGACGACCTCGTCGAGATCGATCTCCACCGGATCGCCCTGGGCGAAGCGAAGTCGAGCCACGGTCATGCCTCGAAGACTACCGAGCGTGAGGCTGGCTCAGGCGATCGCGGCGATGGTGCGGCGCACCTGCGCCGGGCTCGATTCCATCGGCAGGAAGGCGATGGGGAGATCTGCACCAGCGGCCCGCAGCTCGTCCAGGCGCGCCCGCACGCGTGACGCCGGGCCGCACGCGGCGATGGCGTCGACCATCTCGTCGGGGATGGCGTTAATGGCCGCGTCGCGCCGCTGCGCCTGCCACTCTTGCCGCGCGGCCTCGACGGCGGCACCGAAGCCGTGACGCGTCAGGGTCTCGTGATAGAAGCGACCCATCGCGCCGACGTAGAACGCGACGTGCCGTTTGACGGCGCGCCGTGCTGCGGCGAGATCGTCGTCGACCAGCGCCGGAACGAACGGCGCGACGGTGAAGGAGGCTCGAGCTCGTCCGCTCCGCTCCAGGCCATCGCGGACGAGGGCCAAGTCACGGCCGAGCGCGTCGGCCGAGCTCAGGAACGGGAACCAGCCGTCCGCGACCTCGGCGCACTGCCGGATCCCGGCCGGCGTCAGGGAGGCGTGGAAGATGGGGACGCGCTCCGAGCCGCGAACGAATCGCAGTGTGAAGCCGGGTGCGATGCGGACAAGCTCGCCGCTGTAGCCGGCGGGGTCGCGTCGCAGAAGCGCGCGCACGGCCTCGGTGACTTCGCGCAGCTGTCGCAGCGGACGCCGCATCTGCTCGCCGTGAAAACCCTCGATGACGCGCGCGCCGGACACGCCGAGACCAAGAACGGCCCGGCCTTCCGAGAGCTCATCGAGCGTCGCCGCCGCCATGGCGATCAACGCCGGACTGCGGCTGTACACATTCACGATGCCGGTCGCGAGACGCGAGTGCGACGTGCGGGCCGCGAGGTGACCAAGGATTCCAAATGCTTCTCGACCCCATGCCTCCGGCACCGCGATGAGCTCGAACCCGGCCGCATCCGCCGCGACCGCGGCGTCGAGGAGCTCGTTGAACGGCCCCGCCTCGAGCGCGGACAGCCCCAGACCGACACGCGCCATTGACGTCAGTATCGCGAGCCAGGGAGGTACCCATGCCGAACAAGCCCACCGCACGACTGCATCGCCTCGATGACACGCCGCGCGAAAAGATGATGGAACGAGTCGAGCGCCGGTTCCTCTCCGGCGAGCGCTGCACGCTGGCGCAGGTCTGGCTTACGCGTGGCGCGGTCGTCCCGTCGCATACCCACGACAGCGAGCAGATCAGCTACGTGCTGGTCATCCCCTCGCGGGTCGCGCACGCGGCCGAAGCGCTCGAGGACACGTACGATCTGGACTTCTTCGCGCCGCGTCGCGACGACTGGATCTCCGGCGACGATGCCTACCTGCGCGGGAAAACTTCGGCTCGCGGCTAGCATTCGTCTCGTGACGCTGCTGCAGACCTCGGTGGACACGCACTCCGCCCCGGCGAAAGCCAACCGCGAGGCCATGGAGGCGCTCGTCGCCGAGCTGCGCGCGCGCACCGACGAGGTGCGGCGTGGCGGTCCCGAGCGTGCGCGCCAGCGGCACGTCGCCGCGGGCAAGATGCTCCCGCGCGAGCGGGTCGAGCGGCTGCTGGATCCCGGCACGGCGTTCCTCGAGCTCTCGCCGCTCGCGGCGTACGGGCTGTACGACGGCGACGCTCCGGCCGCGGGGATCATCACCGGCATCGGGCGCGTGAGCGGCACCGAGTGTGTCGTCGTGGCGAACGACGCCACGGTGAAGGGCGGTACCTATTACCCGCTCACCGTGAAGAAGCATCTTCGCGCGCAGGAGATTGCCTTCGAGAATCGCCTGCCGTGCATCTATCTGGTCGACTCCGGCGGCGCCTTCCTGCCGAGACAAGACGATGTCTTTCCCGATCGCGACCACTTCGGCCGGATCTTCTACCACCAGGCGCGCCTATCGGCGGCAGCGATACCGCAGCTCTCAGCGGTGATGGGTCTTTCCACGGCCGGCGGCGCCTATGTCCCGGCGATGAGCGACGAGACCGTCATCGTCAAGGGTAGCGGGGCGATCTTCATCGGCGGTCCGCCGCTGGTGAAGGCCGCGACCGGCGTCGACGTCGGCGCCGAAGAGCTGGGCGGCGCCGAGGTGCACGCGAAGGTGTCCGGCGTCGCGGACCACTACGCCGTCGACGACGCCGACGCGCTCCGCATCGTGCGCGAGATCGTGGCCCAGATCGATCGCCCGCTGCTGTGGGGCTCGTCCGATGCGGCCGAGCCGGAGGAGCCCGCGCTCGATCCCCGTGAGCTTTACGCCATCGTCCCGCGCGACACCCGTCAGCCCTATGACGTCCACGAGGTGATCGCGCGGATCGTCGACGGCTCGCGCTTCCAGGAGTTCAAGGCGCTCTACGGCACGACGATCGTGACCGGGTTCGCCCGGATACATGGGATGCGCGTCGGCGTGATTGCGAACAACGGCATCCTGTTCAGCGAGTCCGCGCTCAAGGCCGCGCACTTCATCGAGCTGTGCGACAAGCGCAAGGTGCCGCTGGTGTTCCTGCAGAACATCTCCGGGTTCATGGTCGGCAAGGAGTACGAGGCCGGCGGTATCGCCAAGGACGGCGCGAAGATGGTGATGGCGGTGGCGTGCGCGCAGGTGCCGAAGTTCACCGTGATCATCGGCGGGTCCTATGGCGCGGGGAATTACGCCATGAGTGGACGCGCGTACCAGCCGCGGCAGCTGTGGATGTGGCCGAACGCGCGCATCAGCGTCATGGGCGGCGAGCAGGCCGCGACGGTGCTGTCGCTGGTGGGGACGTTCAAGGCCGACACGGAGCGCGAGGCCTTCAAGGCGCGCATCCGCGAGCAGTACGAGACGCAGGGATCGCCGTATTACTCCACGGCTCGGCTGTGGGACGACGGCATCATCGATCCGCTGGACACGCGCATGGTCCTCGCCCTCGGGCTCGCCGCCGCACGGCACGCGCCGATCGAGGAACCGCGCTACGGCGTCTTCAGGATGTAGGCGCTTAGGGCGTCGACGGCGCGGGCGTCGCGCGCGGGAACACCAGATCGTCGCGGAAGACGGCGTCGCGCGGCACCTCTCGCAGGAACCGTTCGACCCCGTTGACGATCCCATCCACGACCTTGTCCGGACGCAGCAGCAGCACGGCGCGGTCGGCGGCGCTGGAGATGAAGCCGGTCTCGATGATCACCGCCGGCGTGTACGGCGAGACCGCGGTTTGGAAGCGCTCCCAGCGCCAGGCGTAGTACTCGAGCATCCCCGGCGTGAGGTTCGGGTCGACGGGGAGATCGGTCGACTTCCAGTACTCCTCCCCGAGCACCTGCAGCAACGCCTCGTCGTATGGCGTGCGGCGGTCGCCATGGGCGATCTTGAAGCCGCGCGCGGTCCCGGTCTCGTCGCCATCGGCGTGGATCGCGACGAAGGCATCGGCGACGTAACCGGCGGGAATCGTCGTCGGTAGGAGATCGACGACGTAGCCCTTGGACTGGAGCTTCGCGGCGACCTTCTGCGCGATGCCGAGGACGTAGTCCTGCTCGGTGATGTTGCTCCACACCGCTCCGCCGAGCACACGCAGGTTCGCCAGCTCTTCCGGAACGTCGTCGGTCTTCCAGTGCCCGGACTGGATCCCGATGCGACGCGGGCCCGTCGGAGCCGCCGGCTTCTTGGCCCGCACGATCCAGAACGGATCGCTGGGGACGGGCGTGGGCGTCGGTGCAGAAAGGAGGGCCAATGGCGCGAGCGCCCGGTTTGGGCCTATCGCGGAAGCGGTGACGACGATGCCAAGGACCACGCCGAGTCCGAGGGCGACCAGCAGCCTTGGTCCGACGCGCGGCTCGCGGTAGGAACGCACCCCATTGGAACGCACACACACCCCCGCCGATACTGCTCAGGCCGCCGGCACGCGCCGAGGCCCTGCTGGCTCGTCTAGACGACGCCCGGGTACAGACGTGAGCCGACGGCGACGAGGATGGCGAGGATCACGACCTCGACGCCGGCATCGAATGGTACGCCGAAGACGGTCGCCGTTCCGTCGATCATCAGCGCGCGGAGCGCGTCGATCTGATACGTCAGCGGATTCACCGCCGACAGCACCTGCAGCCATCCGGGCATCAGCTACAGCGGGTAGATCGCGTTGCTGGCGAAGAACAGCGGCATCGTCAGCAGCTGGCCGTCCGCATCAAGCCGCGCCATGGTCGATCTCCTCAAAGGTCCGGCCGAGGATCTCGAGCGCATCGCCGAGCGCGGCGAGATCGCGCGCCGGAAGTGTGGCGAGCTCGGCCGCGACCTTCGCGCGAGTGGCGTCCCGCGCGCGTTGCAGCAGATGCGTGCCGCGCGGTGTGAGGGTGATCGCGACCGAGCGGCGCTCGGCCGGCCGGTCCGCGCGCCGCACCAGGCCGTCGCGCACTAGCCGCTGCACCTGAACCGAGGCCGTCGCGTCGGTGACGCCGAGATGTTCGGCGAGCGCGCCGAGCGAGGCCCCCGGATGGCGCTGCAGGTACCCAAGCGCGCGGAACTGGGCCAGCGAACCGACCGGCGTGTGGCGCCGCATGTTGGTGCGGATCGCGCGCATCACCACGGGCACGACGTCGACGAGCTCTCGGGCGACTGCCGCCGCGCCCTCCCGACCGTCAGCGGCGCGTCCGGCACCAATTCCTCGCATATCGAATTGTTAGTATATCAAACGAGATCAGGCAACGTCGCTCCAGGCGCTAGGATCGCGCCGTGACGGCGCGCCTGGAGCACGATGCCGGCGGCATCGCGCGCATCACCATCGCTCGCCCAGAGGTGCGCAACGCCTTCGACGCCGCGCTGATCGCGCGGCTGATCGAGCTCGCGCACTCGGTCGAGCCGAACGCGCGCGCGGTGGTACTGCAGAGTGAGGGTCCGATTTTCTGCGCCGGCGCGGACGTCAACTGGATGCGCGCCGTGGCGTCCGAGTCGCGCGAGGTCAACGTCGAAGACGCGCAGGCGCTGGCCGGCCTGTTCGCGACGCTCGATGGCCTGCCAATGCCGCTCGTGGTGAAGGTGCAGGGTCCG
This sequence comes from Chloroflexota bacterium, assembly GCA_005881435.1. Classification (GTDB taxonomy): domain Bacteria; phylum Chloroflexota; class Limnocylindria; order P2-11E; family CF-107; genus CF-107. Next base: position 124,041 of record VBHP01000031.1, read on the forward strand.
GCCATCGGCGGCGGCGCGGGACTCGTCGCCGTCGGCGACATCGTCATCGCCTCCAGCGAGGCGTGGTTCCAGTTCGCCGAGGTGCGCATTGGCATCGTCCCCGCGGTCGTATCGCCGTACGTCGTGCGCAAGGTCGGCGCGTCGTTCGCGGCGGCCGCGTTCGTCACCGGAGAGCGCTTCAGCGCGGCGCGCGCGTACGAGGCCGGCCTGATCCATCAGCTGGCGCGGCCGGAAGAGCTCGAGGGCGCGGTCGATGACACGCTGGCCGAGATCAGAAAAGGCTCACCCGCCGCGGTTCGCGCCGCGAAACGACTCGTACGCCAAGTCGCCGGTCACACGCCGCAGGAGGTCCGGGAGCTGACGATCCGCACCATCGCCGATATTCGCGCGACGCCCGAGGCGCAGGAAGGCTTTCGCGCGTTCCTCGGGCGGCGCGCGCCGAAGTGGTGAGCCGCTAGCGCCGCGCCCGCGACGGCGCAGTGGCGCCGATGAGCTCGATCGTGGCGCGGTTGAACGCGGGGATGTCCTTGGGCTGACGGCTGGTGACCCAGTTGCGGTCGCGCACGACCTCCTGGTCCTGCCATGTGCCGCCGGCACAGCGGATGTCATCCTGCAACGTGTAGTAGCTCGTCAGGATGCGGCCTTTGACCAACCCCGCTGAGACAAGGAGCCACGGCGCATGACAGATCGCGGCGATCGGCTTTCCCTGCTGGTCCATCGCGCGCACAAAATCGCGCGCGTGCTGGTCCATGCGCAGCTTGTCGGCGTTCAATGCTCCGCCGGGCAGCAGCACGGCATCGAATTCGTTCGGATCCAGCCGATCGATGGTGTTGTCGACAGGAAACGTTTCCGACTTCTCGTCATGCCGCATGGCCTGGACCTCGACCGGTTGCGGTGCCGCGAGCGTCGTGTCCGCGCCCGCGACCTCCAGCGCCTTTCGCGGATCGGTCATCTCGACCTGTTCGAAGCCGTGCGTGACCAGGATCGCGACGCGGACGCCCTGCAATTGCATCGTTTGCATCTGTGGCCCTCCCCGTTGAAGATCGCGCGGTCCCGCGTGCAGCACAGCACATGCCGCTGACGCTCTTGGTGGCGAACCGCGGAGAGATCGCGCGACGCATCTTCCGCACGGCCAGGCGGATGGGTCTGCGCACGGTCGCCGTGTACTCGGACGCCGATGCGCACGAACCGTTCGTGCGTGAGGCTGACGCCGCATTTCGCCTCGGAGCGGCCCCGGCACGCGACTCGTATCTGGCCGTCGATCGCATCCTGACCGCGGCTCGAGAGTCTGCGGCGGATCTGTTGCATCCCGGCTACGGCTTCCTGTCGGAGGACGCGCGATTCGCCGAGGCCGTGATCGCCGCCGGATGTTCGTTCGTCGGTCCGCCTCCCGCGGTGCTTCGCCTGCTCGGGTCGAAGGCCGAGTCCAAACGCAGCGCGCGTCGCGCCAAGGTCCCGGTGCTGGCGGGGTACGAGGACGACGATCAGCGCGACGAGACGCTCCGCACCGCGGCACGACGGATCGGTTACCCGCTGCTCGTGAAACCGTCTGCCGGAGGCGGCGGCAAAGGCATGGTCGTCGTCCGCGAGGAGCGTGAGCTGGCCGAGGCGCTGTCCTCGGCGCGCCGCGTGGCGGCCGCCGCCTTCGGCGACGAGCGGCTGATCCTCGAGCCGGAGGTCCAGCGGCCGCGGCACGTCGAAGTGCAATTTATCGCCGACCGAGGGGGTGGCGTCGTAGTGCTCGGCGAACGCGATTGCTCGGCACAGCGCCGGCACCAGAAGGTCGTCGAGGAAGCGCCGGCCCCGCGACTGGACGACGACACGCGAGGCGCGCTCTTCGCCGCGACCGAGCGACTGGCTCAGGAGGTGGGGTACGTGAACGCCGGCACCGCCGAGTTCGTCGTGGATGTGAAGGGCGCGTTCTTCTTCCTCGAGGTGAATGCGCGTCTCCAGGTCGAGCATGCCGTGACCGAGGCGGTGCTCGGCGTGGACCTGGTGGAGCAGCAGCTCGGTGTGTCGATGGGCGAGCGTGCCGCGCCGGCGCCGCGTCCGAGGGGCCACGCGATCGAAGCACGCGTGTACGCCGAGGATCCCGCCGCCGAGTTCGTGCCCGCCACCGGCACGGTCCAGCACGTCAGCTGGCCGGCTGGCGTGCGCGTGGAGTCGGGCGTGGAGGAAGGCTCGGCCGTGACGCGCCACTACGATCCGATGCTGGCGAAGATCGTCGCGCACGGCGCCGACCGCGACGAGGCAGTCGCGGCGTTGCAGCGTGCCCTCGCGCAGACGCAGCTCCTGGGAGTGCGCACGAACGTCTCGTTTCTGCGGCGGTTGCTGTCGAGCGACGCGATGCGCGCCGGGCGCATGACCACCGACCGCATCGATCGCGATCTCGCGTCGCTGGTGGCTGGCGCGCCGGTTTCCGACGAGGCGTTCGCACTCGCGGCAGCGGCCGAGTACGACGGCGCGCGTGGCGCCGGTCCGCGTCGCGATGCCTGGACCGCGGGCGGCGCGTGGCGCGCCCTTGGCGCCGGCGGCTCGCCAATCGTCGTCCGCGACGGCGGGAACGAACGCGTCCTGCGGGTGTCCGGCAGCGGTCCGTTCCACGTCGGCGCGCACGTCCTGACCCGCAGCGTCGCGGAGCCGCACGAATGGACGATCGACGCCGAACCGGCCGCGTGCGCGTCGCGCCGCGAACGCTCCTGGGTCTGGCACCGCGGCGAGGCGTTCGAGCTCGAGACCGGGCCGCGCGAGCGGACCCAGGACGTCGTGGCCGGCGCGGATCTCGCCGCGGCGCTGCCCGGTGTCGTCGTCGCGGTGAATGGGCGCGCTGGCGACCGCGTCGAGCGGGGACAGACGCTCGTGATCATCGAAGCCATGAAGATGGAGCTGCCGGTACGCGCGCCGAGGGCGGGGACTATCCGCGCGATCCGCTGCGCCGTCGGCGAGCAGGTCGACCGCGGCCAGCGGCTGGTCGAACTGGAGGAACCATGAACCTGCCGCAGCGAATCACGATCGTCGAGGTCGGACCGCGCGACGGACTGCAGAGCGAGAAGAAGACGCTCCCGACCGAGACCAAGGTCCGCCTCATCGAGCGGCTCGCCGCTGCCGGACTCGGCGTGGTCGAGGCCACCAGCTTCGTCAGCGCGACGGCCGTGCCGCAGCTCGCGGACGCGGACGAGGTGTTGCGACGTCTGCGCCGGAAGACCGGAGTGCGCTATCCGGTCCTCGTGCCGAACGAAAAAGGTCTCGAGCGCGCGATGGCGGCCGGCGCGACCGAGATCGCGGTGTTTGGCTCCGCCAGCGATGCGTACTCGCGAAAGAACCTCGGTCACACCCGCGAAGAGGCGCTGGAGATGTTCCGTCCGGTCGTCCGTCGCGCCAAGGACAGTGGAATGTTCGTGCGGGGATACCTCTCCATGGTCATCGCCGATCCGTGGGACGGCCCGACGCCAGTCGTGCTCGCGGTCGACGCCGGCCGCCGGATGCTGGACCTCGGATGCGATGAGCTCTCGCTCGGCGACACCGTCGGCGCGGGCACGCCGGTCACGGTGGATCGCCTGGTGCGCGGGTTCCTCGCGGCCGACATCACGCCTGACCGGCTGGCGGTGCATCTCCACGACACGCACCATCAGGCGCTGGCGAACGTCCTCACCGTCCTGGGACTCGGCATCACCACGATCGACGCGAGCGTGGCGGGCCTCGGCGGGAGCACGGTGGTCAGCGACCCGCATGGCAACCTCGCCACCGAGGACCTGGTCTTCTTCTGCGACGGGTCCGGCATCGAGACCGGGGTGTCGCTGGCCGCGCTGCTCGACACCGCGACATGGCTGCGCGGCGAGCTCGGCCGGTGACCGAGCCGTCCTACGTCCTGCGCGGCGGCCTGATCGTCGACGGCAGCGGCGCGGAGCCGTTCCGCGGCGACGTCGCCATCTCCGGCGATCGCGTCGCCGCCGTCGCGCCGATCGTGCAGCAGCGCGGCGCGGTGGAGCTCGACGTACGCGATCTCGCCGTCGCACCGGGCTTCATCAACATGCTGTCGTGGGCCATCGCGCCGCTGTTCCACGACGGCAGGTCGATGAGCGACATCAAGCAGGGGGTAACGCTGGAGATCTTCGGCGAGGGCTGGTCGATGGGGCCGTACACCCAGCGGATGCGCCGCGAAGTGATGGAGCGTCAGGCCGATCTGAAATACGAGGTCGATTGGACCACGCTCGGCGAGGGACTCGAGCGTCTGGAGCGCCGCGGCGTGTCGTGCAACATCGCCTCGTTCGTCGGGGCCGCGACGCTGCGGATCCACGAGCTCGGTTACGACGACCGTCGCGCGACGCCGCAAGAGCTCGGCCGCATGCGCGCGCTGGTGCGCCAGTCGATGCGCGATGGCGCGCTCGGGGTCGGCTCTGCCCTCATCTACACCCCGGCGACGTTCGCCGACACCGACGAGCTCGCTGCGCTCGCATCGGCGGCCGGCGAGTTCGGCGGCATGTACATCTCGCACCTGCGGAACGAGGGCGATCGGCTCCTCGAGGCGGTGGATGAGCTGATCGAGATCGCCCGGCGCGCGCGGTGTGGCGGCGAGATCTATCACCTGAAGCAGGCCGGCAGGGAGAACTGGCCAAAGCTGGACGAGGTGATCGAGCGTGTCGAAGGCGCACGCGCCGAGGGGCTCGCGATCACCGCCGACATGTACCCCTACACCGCCGGAGCAACCGGCCTCGATGCGGCGATGCCGCCGTGGTCGCAGGAAGGCGGGCACGGCAAATGGATCGCGCGACTGCGGGATCCCGAGATGCGCCGGCGCGTGATCGAGGAGATGCGGCAACCGGCGACGACGTGGGACAACCTCTACCGCGCCGCCGGATCGGCGGAGAACGTGTTGCTGCTCCAGTTCAAGAATCCTGCGCTCAAATCACTCACCGGCAAGACGCTCGCGGCCGTCGCGGCGCTGCGCCGGAAGACGCCGGAGGACACGGCCCTCGATCTCGTGATCGAGGACGACAGCCGCGTCGGATGTGCGTACTTCCTGATGGCGGAGACCAACGTGCACCGCCAGATCGGACTGCCATGGATGTCGTTCGGCTCGGACGCGGGATCGCTCGCGCCGGAGGGCCCGTTCCTGCTCTCCAATCCGCACCCGCGTGCGTACGGCACGTTCGCTCGCGTCCTCGGCCACTACGCCCGTGATGGCGGCGCGGCGAATCTCCAGGACGTGGTGCGGCGAATGACGAGCCTTCCGGCGCGGAACCTGAAGCTGCAGGATCGCGGGGTCCTCGAGACCGGCGCCTTCGCCGACGTCGTCGTGTTCGATCCGACGCGGATCCGCGATCACGCCACGTACGACGAGCCGCATCGGTTCGCGACAGGTGTCGAGCATGTCTTCGTCAACGGCGTCGCCGTGCTCAGAGATGCCGAGCACACCGGTGCGACCCCCGGTCGGGTGGTGCGCGGGCCGGGCTTTAGCGCCTGAATCGTCCTCACGGTCGCCGTCACATCGCGGCCGTGAGAGGAGGCGCCGATCCAGGAAGCAACGCTCGGCGACAGCGCCCGCGCCGAGTCGGTCGACGCCGCCCTGGTCACCGCCGCGCGGAACGGCGAGGCCGGCGCCTTCGGCGAGCTCTACGAGCGGCACCGCGACGCCGTGTTCCGCTACTGCCTGGCTCGCACCGGCGGGGACGACGACGCCGAGGAGCTCATGAGCGAGGTGTTCGTGCGAACGCTGGCGGCTCTGCCCCGCTACGAGGGCGGGCCTTTTGTGTCTTTTCTCTATCGCGTCGCGCGCGGGGCGAAGCTCGCACACGCCGGCCGGCAGTCAGGGTCGTCGCCTGGCGCGGACCGTCAGACGTCCCGATCGGTCCAGCGGCGGGCCCTCATCACCGCGCTGTCGCGACTGAAGGCCGATTGTCGCGACGTCCTGTTGCTCTGCTTCGTCGAAGGCCATGACCCCGTCGAGACCGCGCGCCTCCTGGGCAAGACCGAGACAGCGGTCCAGAACCTGCGCCGGCGTGGGCTCGAGTCCCTGCGGCGCGAGCTGTCCAAACGACACGAGGCGGACTTCTTCGAGGCCACCGCATGAACGACGAGCGTCTGATCCGCGGACTCGCCGGGCTCCGCGGCGTCGCGCTGTCGCCGGCTGCGGACGATCGGTCGCGGAACCTGCTCGAGCGCGCCTGGACCGGACCCCGCGCCGGACGCGGTCTCGCGTGGCGGCGCGCGCTCGTCGTCGCGTCGTCGCTCGTTGCCGCGGTGGCCGTGCTCGGTCGAACGGCACTGCTGGCGGCGGCCGACACGCCGCTGTACGCCGCCCGAATCGCGGTCGAGGACATCGTCGTCGCGGCCCATGTCGATGCCGAGGACCGCTACGGATACGTGCTCTCACTTGCCGCGACCCGCGATCTCGAGGCGGCGCGATTCGAACGCGCCGGGAATGAAGACGCGGCGGCGCACGCGCGAGCTGCCGAGCAGGACGCACTTCGGATCCTCGGCGGCATCGCCGTCGCGCCGGCAGCAGCGGCGTATTCCTCGTCCCTGACCGCGTCCGGGTCGCCGTCGGTGGCCGCGACGCCGATCACGACATACATCGTCGGCACCGTCAGGTGGCCGGATCGCACCAACGCGACCGGCGTCTGCGTGTCGATCGCCGCGGGCGGGAGGTGCTTCTCTACGACGGTCAACGGATCGTGGGGCAAGAGCGTTGAGGCGAAGATCGGTCAGACGATCACGCTGTACTTCCAGATCACCGATCCCACCCGCGGCGGCACGTTCGTCGGTTCCGCCACGGCGACGGTCGGCGGTTCCCCGACCTCATTCGGAGCCGTCAGCCTGCGCCAGTGACGATGGCCCCGGCTGGCCGGCTAAACGCTGTGGTCCAGTCGCGCAGATCGCGCGACAGGCTGTCCAAGGCCGCCATCGAATTTCAGGGCTCCTCGAAAAGCAAGACTACGCGGGAAGTGACCTAGACCGAAGAA
>VBHP01000032.1:0-11202 GCA_005881435.1 Chloroflexota bacterium
AGCTGGCACACGTTTGAGACTAGCGTGACGGATGCGGCCTCAGCATCGTTCATCCCTATCGTGCGCCGACCGCTCGTAGCGATCCTTACGCTCGCGCTCAGCGTCGCCTTCCCACATCCGGCGGACGCCTCCGGAGTAGTGACGACCTTTTCGGTCGGATTGGAAGCGTCACCGACCACGTTCGCCATCGATCGCACACGGCATCGCGCGTACGCCTCCTTGCCCGGCACCGATCAGATCGCGGTGATCGACACAGACGCGATGAGAGTGGTCGACTGGTGGTATGTCGGCTTTGCGCCGTTCGGGGTCGCGCTCGACTCGGTGCGGGACCGGCTCTGGGTCAACGGGTACGTTCCCGGTGGCAGCGCGATACCGACGCTCTGCGCCATCGACCTTCTCACAGGCTCGGTACTCCTGAGATTCAACGCTGGTGGCGCGGATGTCGCGGTCGACGTGCTGGCGCGTCGTGTCTACTCGACGACCAGGACCAGCCTCGTGATGCTCGACGCTGAGACAGGCGCCGTCCTCGCGAGCGTGGCGACACCTGCTGCTGCAAACGACTGGTGGGGAGTCAAGGTCGATTCGGCAGCGGCTCGTGTCTACGTCACCGATGTTCGCGCGAAGCAAGTGTTCGTGTTCGACGCCGGTAGTCTGGCGACGCTGGACACGATCTCGCTCCAGGGAGTCTCGATCGGCATGGCCATCGATGAGGCAAGACACCGGCTCTATCTCGGCACGAATCCACGTGGGGACAACCCCTTGCCTCCCATGGTCCTTCACGTCATCGATACGGCGACCGACACGTTGATTGCGGACCTCGTGACGCCAGGGTTCGTCGACATGGTCGCGCTGGACGAGTCCGGCAAGACGGTCTATGCGATGAACAAGCAGTTCCTGTCCGGTGGTGATCGTGGCTCGATGACTCAGATCGACGCAACCACGTTCGCCGTGATCCGGACCGTCGGCGTCGGCGGCTCACCATCAGGTGCCGTCGTAGAGTCCGACGGAAGGATCTTCGTCGCGAACCAGCGGGACGGAACGATCTCTGTCATACCCGTCGACTGCTGCTCCCCCGTGATCGAGTCCGTGACAGTGACACCGACGGAGCCCTACTCGTGGGGGACCGTGATGGCCAACGTGGCGGCAGGCGACACGCTCGCGCTCCGTTATCAATGGATCAAGAACGGTGTCGACATACCAGGCGCGACGTCTCCGTGGCTCAGCCTGCTGGCGCCAGGCCACGGCGATCGCGGAGATCGCATCGCCGTGCGGGTGGTGGGTTCGGACGGAACCAGCGAGACGCCAGTGGTGACATCAGAAGCAGTTACCGTCATGAATGCTCCACCGTTCGTGGCGGGCGTCAGCCTCAGCCCAAGTGCCCCGCACACGAATGACAGGGTCTTCGCCGGGGCCGGCCCTGTCAGCGATGACGACGGCGATCCGGTTACGGTCTCCTACCAATGGACGCGGAATGGTGCCGACATCGGCGGCGCGACCGGACCAACCCTGGACCTGTCCGCGGCGGGTGTTGGTGACAAGGGAGACCGAATCGGCGTGCGTGCGATCGGTTGGGACGGGTTCGACGCGAGCGTTCCAGTCACGGCGGAGCTGACGGTCGTAAACAGTTCGCCGCGCGTTGTAAGTGTCGGAATCACACCGGTCGCGGCTGAAACGAACAAGCTGCTGACGGCGAGCGTCGTCGCGGCTGATGACGACGGCGATGGGCTGACCGCTAGCTATCAGTGGGTCAAGAACGGCGTCGACATCCCTGGAGCGACGGATGCGAGCCTGGACCTATCGATGCCTGGCAACGGCGACAAGGGCGACATCATCGCCGTGCGCGCAGCCGTCTCCGACGGCGCGAGTGAATCAACGGCAGTGACATCCCCGGCGGTCTCGATCGCCGACAGCGCGCCTACGGCCGTCGTCACGCTGAATACGGACCAGCCTCGTCCAAACAGCACCATCGTCGCTGCAGTCGCGGCGAACGACGCAGATCGTGACGCGCTGACCTTCACCTTTGTTTGGCGCACGAACGGCATCGTGCGACGGAGCAGCTCAACGTCCTCGAACACCGACAGCTTTGATCTGCGACGACCGGGCAACGGCAATAACGGTGACGTCGTGTCGGTCGAGGTCACAGCCTCCGACGGCGAACTTTCGGTGACGACGAGCGCAAGCGCGCGCGTAACAAGTCACCCGCGCTGAGCCCGGAAGCCGACCGCTAGCGACTCGCTCCCGAATTCGGATCGAGCATCAGCGACGACTCGTCCACCGCCTCGAACCACGACGCCGGAACGCTCTTCAACTCCGAGAGCAGCGCATCTGTCCAACGACCATCTGTCGTGCCCTGATAGAACCAGTCCGATCCGTTGTCCGCGACGATGAGCCCGTAGCGCTGCATGGCGCGAAGGATCACCTGCGCCTGAACGCCGAAACGCGAGATATCGACGTTGGCCTTGAGGCGGAATCGTGCGCCCATCGGCGGCAGGCTTGGATCGCTCGCCGCTCCGGCCTGATGACGCGCCGGCCAAAGATAGCTGCGATCGGTCCGGCGCACGGTGAAGCGGATGGCATGCTTGACGACTCCTGAGGCGACCTCGTCGTAGCGCAGCACGCCCGGAATGATCGGCAGCCCGGCGGCGTCGGCGGAGGTCCAGCCCGCGGGACGGAGCGCATTCGTGCGCAGATCGAAGATCGCGCCGGATCCGGCTGTCGGCCGTCCCGCGTTCCACGCGACGTCATACAGCTCGTAGAGCACGCACGTGTCCTTGTCCAGCATGAAGGCGTGATGGTCACTGCCTGGCTCGATGGGCGTCGCGGCGGTGAGCGGATACGGTCCGGCATCGCTCTCGTCGGGGTAGTAGAAGGACACGGCGACGCGCGGCGTGCTCCGATCGACGAGCTGCAGCTGATAGCCATAGGGATAGGCGCCGAAGTCTGGGTGCAGCTTCACCGTCGATGCGGAGGTGCTGGCGAGCCATGACGCGCTCCGCGGGTGGACCGGGAGGCTCGAGACGTCGCGATTCCACACGTTGTTCGCGGGAAGGACCGCGCAGCCCGCGATCAGCGGCGAGCCGGCGCTCGGGGGCGTGGTCGGAGGTGGCACCGCGTTCCGCGACGCAGTCGCGGTCTCACGTGCGGCTGTCGCTCCAGCTGACGCGGAAGGTGACGGAGTCCCGGCCGGCGAGCTGTTCGGCCGTGTCTCCGGCGTCGCGGTCACAGCGGCAAGCGGCGTCGCCTTCGTCGAGAGGACTGGCGTGACGACCGCGGCCCCGACAGGGGCGCATGCCGCCAGAAGCGCCACAAGCGCGAGAACGGTGAGACGCGACATGCTCGATCAACGCGCCAGCGAGGCCGCGCCGGTATCAGCGGCGCGTCAGCTACAGGATCGTCAGGCCGAGCGCGCTCGCGATCAATTCGACAGCGAGCGCCGCCGTGGCGTTGGCGCGATCGAGGATCGGGTTCACTTCGGTCACTTCCATCGACACCAGCTTTCCCGTCGCGGCGATCATCTCCATCGCCAGTTGTGCCTCGCGGTAGCTGATGCCACCACGAACAGGAGTGCCGACGCCCGGCGCTTCGTTCGGATCGATAACGTCCATGTCCAGCGAGAGATGGATGCCCTCGGGCCGGGACGCGACGGCAATAGCTCGCTCCATCACATTGGCCATGCCGAGCCGATCGATGTCGGCGATGGTCAGCGCGGCCACGCCGCTCTTCTTGATGTGCTCGCGCTCCCCTACGTCGACATCACGAATACCCACGAGCGCCGCGGTGCGAGCGTCGGCGCTACCACGGAGCGAAGATGGGAACGGCGTCGACGCCAGTCCGAGCGCGACAGCGAACGGCATGCCGTGCACGTTCCCGGAAGGGGTGGTCTCCGGAGAGTTGATGTCCGGATGCGCATCCATCCAGATGACGCCCGGGCGCTTTCCGGCGCGCGCCATACCGGCCAGCGTGCCCATCGCCACGGAATGGTCGCCGCCGAGGACCAGTGGAAATCCGCCGCGCCGTACCACTGCCGCGACCTTCTCGGCCAGCTCCTCCGCGACGGCGACGATCTCCTGATGGAAATGCGCCTTCGGCTCCGGCGCATGGGCGCGCTCCTGTCCGCGATCGGGAACGGTGAGGTTGCCGTGATCCTTCACCACGATGCCCATTCGCCGCAGTCGCCCCTCAAGGTCCGCGTAGCGGATCGCCGACGGGCCCATATCGACGCCACGGCGGTTGCCACCGAGATCCATCGGAACGCCGATGATCTCGACGGTGCGCGTCGCGATCACTTCTTCTCCTTCTGCAGCACGAAGAGGATCTCGCCCTCGGTAGACACCTCGCCGTTCACCGACGCGGTCACCTTCGCGCGACCGAAGGCCCGATGCAGTTTGAGCATCACCGCCTCGAGCCGCAGCGTCTCGCCGGGCACGACGATGCGCTTGAAGCGGATCTCATCGATCCCGGCGAAGAGCCCCATGCCGCCCTGGAACTCCGGCATCGCCATCGCGCACACGGCGGCCGTTTGCGCCAGCGCTTCGACCTGCATCACGCCGGGCATGATCGGGCGATCCGGGAAGTGGCCAGGGAACCACCAGTCCTCGGCGCGCACATCTTTTTCGGCGACGGCGCGAACCCCGGCCTCGAGCTCGACGACGCGATCGAGCAGCAAGAACGGCTCGCGATGCGGGATCACGCGCTTGATGGCATCGCGATCGAGGGGCAGCTGCGTCCGTGCCATCAGAGTGCGGCAAAGAGATCGACGATGTTGTCGTCGGGATCGATGACCTGCGCGTAGCGCTGGCCCCAGAACGCGTCCCAGGGATCCTTTTTCGAGCGGAAGCCCGCGTCGACCACGCGCTTGTGGACCCGGTCCACGTCAGCGACATTCGCGCACTCGAAGGCGAGCCCCATGCGGTGACCTGCCGGCTCGACCCAGTCCGGATCGAGCTGCTTGATCAGCTCGAGCGCGTCCCACATCAGACGCACGCCGCTCGGCAGCGTGGCGTCGACGTGGTCAGCCTCGACCTCGGGCACGTCGACGCCGAGAAGGCGGTAGAAATCGACAGACTTCTTCAGGTCGCGCGCGACGATCCCGATCGCGGCCAGAGAGGGCATTCGCTGAGCGTAGTCGGCCGAGGTGTGCGGCGCACCTCTGCCGGCGATTAGCGCGAGGAGCGGACGCCGGCAGGCGGCAGGAGCGTGGTGCGCGGACGGAAGCCCATCTGGCCCTTCAGGCGCGGCAGCTCGATGTCGCCGACCGAGATCGGAGACATGGCCTCGAGCGGCGTCCAGTACGTTCGCGCCTGCACCCACATCGCGTCGAGGAGCCGGCGTGCGATCGACTCCATGTCGAGCTTTTCCAGCGGGGCGCAGACGCCTTCACAGTGCACCTCGCCGTTCTTGGAGATGAGAAAGCGTTCGACCGCCACGGCCTGTCCGCTGAGATCGGATACGAGGAAGGCGTAAAGGGCTGCATGCGCGCCGGGATGCTCGAGGACGTACGCGACCTGATGCTGGGTCATGAACAGGATCCGCTCGTTCATATCCGCTGCCTTGACCTCGAGACGGTGCGACTCTTCGACCTCAGCGCGACGCGCCGAGATCTCCAGCCCGGCGGCCTGCATCTCGGGCACCACGCCTTCGACCGCCGCATACAGCGAATCCATGAACTCCATCATCTTGTCGCGCGCGGCGTTCTCGTCCGCGACGCGATCGGCGATGGACTTGGCCAGCGTGGTGAGCGGCAGCGTATCCATTACGCGATGGCCTCCACCCCGAGCATGTCCAGCAGGTGCGTCGTCACCTCGCCGCTGCGGAAGATGTCGCTGCCGAGCACGCGCTTATGGAACGCGACGTTGGTGACGATCCCAGTGATCGTCAGCTCGTCCAGCGCCCGCTGCATCCGCGCGATCGCTTCGGCGCGGTCACGGCCCCAGGCAATCACCTTCGCCAGCAGCGAGTCGTAGTACGCAGGCACCTCGTAGCCCGGGAATAGATGCGAGTCGATCCGAATCCCTGGCCCGGACGGCGCCAGATACGTCTGTACCGTTCCGGCCATCGGCGCGAAGTTGTTGGCCGGGTCCTCGGCGTTGATACGGCACTCGATGGCGTGCCCGTTGATCCAGACCTGCTCCGGTGAGAACGACAGCGGCTCCCCGGTCGCCAGGCGGAGCTGCTCCTTCACCAGGTCGATCCCGGTGATGCACTCGGTCACGGTGTGCTCGACCTGCAGGCGCGCGTTGACTTCGATGAAATAGAAGTTGCCGGAGCGATCGACGAGGAACTCGAAGGTGCCGAGCCCGCGATAGCCGAGCTCGGCCGCAGCGTCCGTGGCGGTGCGTGCGATCGACCGGCGCAGCTCTTCCGACAGCGTCGGCGACGGCGCCTCCTCGAGGATCTTCTGGTGCCGACGCTGGATCGAGCAGTCGCGCTCGCCCAGGCAGACCGCGGCCCCGGCGTCGTCGACGAGGATCTGCGCCTCGATGTGGCGCACGCCCTCGAGGTTCTTCTCCAAATAGATCCCCTCGTCGCCGAAGGAGCTCCGCGCCTCCGCCCGCGCCTGCTCCCACATCCGCTGCAGCTCGGACGGACTGCTGACGCGACGCATACCGCGCCCACCGCCGCCGGCCCGCGCCTTAAGCATGATCGGGTAGCCGATGGCCTCCGCGACCCGGAGCGCCTCCGACGCGGTACGCAACAGGCCTTCGGATCCGGGCACCACCGGCACCCCGATGTCCCGTAGGGCGCCGCGCGTCTCGGACTTGTCGTGGAATCGCTGCAGGACCTCCGGCGGAGGCCCGATGAACACGAGGCCGTGCTCCTTGCAGACCTCCGCGAAATCGAAATCCTCCGACAGGAACCCGTAGCCGGGGTGGATCGCCTGTGCGCCGGAGATCAGGGCGGCCGAGATGATGGCCGGGATGTTCAGATAGGAATCGCGGGGGGCGGGTCCGCCGATGCAGATGGCCTCGTCGGCCAGATGGACCGGAAGGCTGTGTGCGTCGGCCTCGGAATAGACCACGACGCTGGCGATGCCCATCTCGCGGCAGGCGCGGACGACGCGCAGCGCTATCTCGCCGCGGTTGGCGATGAGGACCTTATCGAAGGACAGGAGTGGCCTCCTCAAGTGAACGCGGGTCCTGCACCGCGAACGCACTGGCGCCGGGAACGATGCGCTTCACGAGGCCGGTCAGGACCGCTCCGGCGCCGAACTCGATGAAACGATCGACCCCTTCGCTATGGATGCGCCGGACCGAGGCGACCCATCGTACGGGCGAGTACGCCTGGCGGGCAAGAAGTCCGGGGAACTCAAGCGCGCGTGTGTGCGGCTCCGCGTCCACGTTCGACACAACGGGAACGCGCGCGTCCCGGAACGGGACGGCTGACATCACGCTCGCAAGCGCCTCGCCAACGGGTCGCATCGCCGGGGAATGGAACGCTGCCGAGACGCGCAGCGGCAGCACCCGTTTGGCGCCGGCTCCGGACAGCACAGCGGATGCTTGCTCGAGTGCTGCCTTCGCTCCGCTGACGACGACCTGCCCGGGTGCGTTGTCGTTCGCCACGACGCAGCCCGTCCCGACGATCGCGCGCGCGGCCGCCTCCGCATCCAGCCCGATCACGGCGAGCATCCCTCCCGAGGGGTCAGCCGCCTGCATCAGCTCGCCACGACGCCGCACCAGCCGCAACGCGTCGGCGAAGACCAGCACCTCCGCGGCCACGAGCGCCGTGAATTCGCCGAGCGAATGGCCCGCCAGCAGGCTCGGCGCGGCGACGGCACCGACCGTCTCTCTGGCTGCGGCGAGCGCTGCGAGTGAGGTCACCAGAAGGGCTGGCTGCGCGTTCGCCGTCTGTTGCAGCTCATCGTCCGGTCCCTCGAAGCAGAGACGCGCGAGGTCGAAGCCGAGCACATCGTTGGCGTCGGCGAAAATGCCTTTGGCGGACGTGAACGAGCTGGCGAGCTCACGGCCCATTCCGGCCTTCTGCGAACCTTGCCCCGGGAAGATCCAGGCGACGCCGCCCACGAGCCGAGGAGAGTAGCCCGCGCGTATGACCTCTGTGCCGGCCCTGTTCTCGCGAGATGGCGTCGCCGACAAGGATGAGCGCCGCGAGATCGCGCGGGTGGTGGCGCGTGAGAGCGCGGAGACCATCGCGGCCCCATGGCGCGGCGCCGGCGTCGGCGCGCTCTCCCGCCTGCTCAGGCCAGCAGCGGATCTCGTGTCACGCCGATTTCTCGACTACGACCGTGCCCTCGGTGACCTCGGACCGCTCGCCGGCGCGCGATGGATCATCGAGCGGGAAATCGCCTCCCTGGAGGTCCGGGGTGGCGAGCGTGTCCCGTCGCAGGGACCTCTCCTCGTCGTGGCCAACCACCCCGGAGTGTCTGACGCGGTCGCCCTGCTCGCGGCGATGCGCCGGGACGACGCCTGGATCGTCACCGCCGAGTTTCCGTTCCTCCGAGCGCTGCGCCACGCGAGCCGGCGTTTCCTTTTCGTTCCGGACGATCGAGACGGCGGGCGCACCGCGTTGTGGCAGGTGGTGGCACGGCTGCGTGCCGCCGAGGCGGTGTTGCTGTTTCCTGCCGGTGGACTGGAGGCCGACCCCGAGCTGGCGCCGCTCGAAGCATCCCGATCGCTCGCCACCTGGTCGCGGAGCCTTGGCCTGGTGGCGCGGCGCGCACCCGGCACGCGAGTGCTCCCGGCCGCGGTGAGCGGAGCGCTGTCGCGGGGCGCCTTCGATCACGCGCTTGCGCGCCGACGCACGCCGCTTCGGGAGCGCCAGCGCATGGCCGCGCTGCTGCAGCTTTCGGTGGCGCGATACCGGCGGGTACGCGTGACGGTGCGGTTCGGAGCGCCGATCGAGTCCGGCGACGGTGTCGATCTGCAGGAAGCGGTGCGGGAGCGGATGCGCCTGCTGTTGCCGGCGGTCTAGCTGGCGGGTTCTCGCTTCGTTCGCCGCGTGAACGGCAGCGCGCGTGCCCCGACGGTGACGAGACGGCTTGTTTGTAGCGGCGGCGCGTCCTCGCCGCGTATCAGGTGGATCGCGAGAGACAGCAGCCACAGCCACACGAGCACGCCGACCTTGGTGTGCGACAGACGTGTGATCGTGGGGGGACGCTTCGTCAGAAGCGCAAGCGCTTCGTACGCCGCGAGCACGATCGAAAGCCCGGCCACCATCCCATAAGTATCAACGAAGCAGGCGAGCTAGCCGTTCCGAACTTTTGGGCTAGGCCGTTCGCACGCGGTCCCGCACAGGTACTCAAAACGCACTAGCCGCCAAGTTGCGAGAGAATCTCGCTCCCCATGTCCCGTTTCGGCCTCGATTTCGGCACGTCCAACAGCGCCCTCGCCGTGCGCCGGAACGGGCACGCCGAATTGCTGCCGGTCGATCCCGTCGCCGGGAGCGTGATGCCGACGATGCTGTACGTGCGACGCGATGGCTCCGTGCTGGTGGGGCAACCGGCCGTCGATGCGTACCTTCGTGACAACGCCGCGCGCGGCCCGATCCGCCGCCGCTTCAAACTGCTCGATGTCTACGTGCCCTCGACCGATCCACAACAACCGATCGTCCGCGCGCACATCCTCACCGACCTGGAGGCGCCGGGTCGACTGTTCCAATCGCTCAAGACCTTTCTCGGGGATCCGCTCGTCGGCGCCACGAACGTCTTCGGCGAAGCCAAGGGTCTCGAAGAATTGATCGCGGCGATCCTGGCGCAGGTCCGGGCCCGGGCGTACGAGCTCACCGGCGAGCATCCGGAGGACATCACCATCGGTCGACCGGTGCGATTCGTCGGCAGCGGTGACGCGATCGAGACGCGGGCGGTGGAACGCCTTCGTGCTGCCGCGGAGCTGGCCGGTTTTCGCGACGTGCGATTCGGCCTGGAGCCCGTCGCGGCGGCGTACGCTGCCGAGGTCACCGCCGGCAACGCACTCATCTTCGACTTTGGCGGCGGTACGCTCGATCTCTGCGTCGCTCGTCGCGAGGGCGACGCGATTCGCGTGCTCTCGACGGCGGGGGTCGATGTCGGCGGCGATCGCTTCACCGAGCTGCTGATCGACGAGCACGTCGCACCGCGCCTCGGAGCGGCGCAGCTTCCGGCGTTCATCGGCAATGCCATCCACGATTGGCACGCCCTCTCGGCGCTGAACGAAAAGGACATCCTCGACGCCCTGGATGACCTCGCGCGGGCCGGCGGTCCGCGCCGGGAGCTGGCCGCGCTCCGCAGCGCGATCGAGCTGCAGCTGGGATACGAGATCTTCCGCGTGACCGACGACACGAAGATCCGACTGTCGGATGTGGCGGCGACGATCCTCACGTACCACCACGCGGCGGTCGACGTCGACGCTCGAGTCTCGCGGTTCCGGTTCGAGCAGCTCATCGGTCCCTCCCTGCGGCGCATCGACGCGTTGATCGCGCAGGCGCTCGCGGAGGCCGGGATCGCGCCCGAAGATCTGGCCGAGGTCGTGACGACCGGTGGGTCGAGCAAGATCCCGTCGGTCCGATCGCTGCTGAGGCGTCGCTTCTCCAACGCCAGGCTGCGCGACGCCGATCCGTTCGGCGCGGTGGCCGCGGGCCTCGCGCTCCTCTAGCGCGCCTTGGAGTCGATCGCGAACAGCGCCTGACCGTACTCGACGGGCGCGCCGCTCGGCGTCAGGACGGCCCGAATGGCGCCGTCGACGGGTGCGGTGATCTCCGAGATATGACCCAGGGACTGCACGCCGCCGAGGAGCGCGCCACGCACGACTCGATCGCCGACCTTCCACTCCTTCTCGGCGCTGAAGATGCCGACGGCCGGACTCTTCACCTGCTGCACGGAATCCTCGACTCTGCGCGACGCGGCGCCATGCGTCTCCTCCGACGGGATCTTCCGCCGGATGACGCGTCGGCGGATGCGGATGGAGAAGCCATCGCCGGTGACGTCGATGGCGATGGCGTCCGTTCCGTCGACGAGCGCGAGCAGCTCATCGACGAGATCGAGCTCGCGACTCATCGACGCAGCACGCGCCGCCACCACGAACGCGACGGTGGCGGGGTCGCCCCCGCCGGCTCCTGATGCACCCCGATGGTGCGAAAGCGCTCGTAGCGGTGAGCGAGCAGGTCGTCGATCGGTACGCGCGTGAGCCGCTCGAGCTGCGCGCGAATGCCAGCGGCGATGCGCTTCGCCGTTTCCTCGTGATCGGACTGGGCTCCGTCCGGAGGCTCGGCGAT